>CAXYYI010000078.1:0-4651 GCA_964293055.1 uncultured bacterium
TATAGATCCATTTATTACTGATAATCCAAAATGTGATATATCGGTAGAGGAAGTTGTGCAAAAAAATATTTTGTGAATTTTTTTGACGCATGGCCATGCAGATCATATATGAGATACAGTTGCGATTTATACTGCTACAAAAGCTCCAATAGTTTGTGAGTATGGCATTGCTACTTATTTTGAAAAAGATCATAATATAGAATGTCTTGCAGGTAGTATTGGTGGTACTCTTACGTGTGGGGCAGCAACAGTGAAGTTTTTTGTCGCGCATCATGGAGGAGCGATTTTAGATACGAATTATGTTTGTGTGCCTGCTGGACTTTTGATTACTGTGGCTGGGAAGAGTATATATCATGCCGGTGATACGGGATTAACACACGATATGAAACTTCTATGAGAACATCATACGGTAGATGTTGCATGTGTCCCAATTGGTGATATATACACTATGTGAGTGATAGATGGTGCAAGAGCAATTAGTTATATCAAACCAGAAAATGCATTCCCAATGCATTATGATACATGGCCGAAGTTAAGAGTTGATCCTATCGAGTGGGCAAGACTCGTGATGCAAGACACAAAAACAGTACCGAAGGTACTAAAACCATGACAATATGTTGTCTTAGACTCATAATTATAAAGACTTTTTATGTTGCAATTAGATCATATGAGAATGAAAAAAAGATTCTTACGAAATATACTACAAGTAATTATATGAGGAGTAATGCTAGTTATGAGCTATAATTATGTGCAAGCTCATGATGCAGAAAAAACAAATTTTATTTCAGGAATTACAGTACTGAAACAAAAAGTAACACTTTTGATAGATGGACTATTAGGACAATGAACAACACAAGATTTTGCACGTCATCAAGAGATGATAAGAAACTATAAAGAACTTTTGTCGTACCTTGAAACAACTCAATGTGATGTATCAGTGACATCAGAAGATATGAAACAAAAATTACAACTGTTAGAGAGTTTAACACCTATTGATTATAAAATTCAATCAGTACAATATAGTTCATATGCATCACAAGTGTATGAAGAACTTCAAAGATGTATACACAATAAACAATAATAATTTCTTTGTATACCGTCGTTTATATTATTAGAATAGTTATGGAATTACGTATATATAACACATTAACACGTCAGAAAGAAAAATTTGTACCTATTGATGAAAATAGTATCAAAATATACTCATGTGGCCCAACTGTTTATTCTGATCCTCATGTGGGTAATTTGCGTTACTTTGTTTTTTCTTGATTACTATGAGATATATGTCGTAATATTCTTGGATATAAAACGACTCATGTTATGAATATTACAGACGTAGGACATCTCACAGATGATGGTGATCATGGCGAAGATAAAATGGAAAAAGGTGCAAAACGTGAAGGGATTACTGCATGGGATATTGCAAGAAAATATGAAGATAATTTTAAGAAATATCTGGCAGCATTACATGTTTCTTTTGATGCACATCCAAGAGCAACAGAGTATATCAAAGAACAAATTGATATTGTAAATATGTTGACTGAAAAATGATATACATATGAAATACCACAAGATGGTATTTATATGGATACAAGTAAAGTAACTGATTATGGAAAGTTATTAGGTCCATCATATAAAGAGCATCTCGCTGGGCTCGATGCTGGAAATAGAGTGGATGCTGAATGAAAGAAGAATCCTACAGATTTTGCATTGTGGAAATTTTCACCAAATGGTGAACAAAGACAAATGGAGTGGATTTTTGCAGGTCGTCGTGCAGGTGTTTTATTAAATGAAAGTAATCGTACAACACTGACAGAAGAAGAACAAGCGACTCGTGGTTTTCCAGGATGGCATATTGAATGTTCTGCAATGAGTAGAGCTTTATTAGGGGATAGATTTGATATTCATACGTGATGAGTAGATCATATTGCTGTGCATCATAGTGATGAAATTGCCCAATCTGAACATAGTTTTTGTACTCATGGAAAATGGGTTAACTATTGGATGCATGCGCAATTTCTCAACATTAATGGTGCGAAAGTATCAAAATCAGCATGAGATGATTTGAGTTTACCATGACTAGAAGAAAAATGATTTAGCCCACTTGATGTGAGATATTTCTTTTTTACAGGGCAGTATAGGAGTTTTTTAGATTTCACGTATGATGCATTAGAAGCTGCAAAAACAACAAGATATAATATCATAAAAAAACTTGCTGGTTTGGTGGGTGATCGTCTAGGTAATTTCTATGATATTCAAGCAGAAGATATCAATCATCTTGTCTATCAACAAATGATTGATCCTCTTTTGGATGATCTTGATACACCAAAATGTCTTGCTGCATTACAGAAAGTGATTACCAAACTTATGAGTGATGAGAAAGAACAAGATATAGAAGTATCTACTGATAAAGAAGATATCATTTCTCAAAATGAGTATCAAATACTACAAGATAGTATTCTAAAAACTATTTTCTATCTTGATACAAAAGTCTTACATTTTGGACTATATCAATGAGTAGAGGCATTAACACAAGAGATAGTCATTGATGTTCCTCAAGACATACAACAACTTGCACAAGAACGTCGAGATGCAAAACAAACAAAAGACTTTGCATTAGCAGATACTATCAGAATAAGATTGTTAGATCTCGGATGGATTATAGAAGATACAAAAGAATGATATCAGATTGTAAAAAAATAAATGGCGAGAAGCCATTTATTTTTTCTTTTTTGTATCACATTGGAGTGTGAGAGTATCATATAATTGCCCTATAATAACACGTCATTTGATATGCTTATTTTTCTCAATATGTTCTTTAAATTCTTGTGCAGCTTCTTCTTCTCCATGGACAAGTATAGTTGTATGATCTGGCATTTGTCCGTTTGTTTCCATAAGATCAACTAATTCATCACGATCAGCATGGCCAGAGAATGTTGAAAAGTGTACTAGTTGTGCTTTAAGATCTTTTTTCCCAATCTGATCTCTGTAAATAACTATTCATTTGAGATCGTCAAGACTTTTCCTTTGATCTTCTTCAATTTCTTCATCGTATTCATGGGGATTATATTCTAGTACTTTTATTTTATCTTCAAAATAGTCAAATACTTCAGGATGATGATTGCATAGTTGTGAAGCAGTTCTTAGTATGGTTTTAGCAGGGCCATATTTTGGTGGATTATATCTTTCTCATTTAGGAGTTAATAGTTCTTTTTTTATACGTTCATCTTCCCAGAACTCTTCAGGCACATGAATATACTCATTTTCTCATAAATGTAACTCATCTTTCATAGTATATAAGTCTAATAATATCTTTTCTAGTTCTTTTGTTGATTGACCAGAAATAGTGACAGTGTCATCTCATCTATTTTTAATTTTTTCTAGAGTATGAACTGGATGATATAACTTATTTTTCATTTGTTTGTGTCTATGAAAAGTATAGACTCGTCCTTTGGTGTTTTGTAAATAATGTCCTCGTGTTCATGGAGCTTGGAATCCAACAAAGAGAATTTTAGCTTTAGGATTGTCCATGATTTTATGAACATGTGTGATAGCACTTCCTCCTTGTAACATTCATCAACTACCAATAATTATTTGTCTTCATTTATTTTTATAGATGTTTTTTCTTTCTTCATCAGATTCTATAATGTGTAGTTTATCATTAGCTAGAAATTTATATTTTTCTGCATTTCTTTTAAGCGTAGCAGTGATTAAATTTTTTGTTAATTTCCCATCTATATATATTTTTTCTCACTCAGCTAAAGTAATGTCTCCATTTTTAATGCTTTCTAAAAGAATATATATTACATCAATACTTCTTCCTAGTGAAAATGCAGGTATAATCACACTACTTTTGGCACTATCAATTTCTTCAGCAAATCTTCTTAATTCAGGTGCTCTTTCGTTATGTATTCTATTCCCATATGTTGATTCAATCATTGTAGCATTTACTTTTTCTTTTACATGTACAGGAGTATCTAATAGTAGAGGTTCTTTAGTTCTTCATAAATCTCCACTGAAGAGGAACTTATATTGTTCTTGTTTATTATAAGGATTGTATCAAAATGATAAAAGAGTTTGAGCAGCTCCTTCTACATGTCATGCTTTCATAAGTTTACTGACTAATGATACTCAATCCTTAGTATATATTTGTATTTTTTTATCTCGATCATGTGATATAATTTGAGAAATAGTTTTCATAATATCTTTCTCATCAAATTGTAGTGGTGTAGCTTCTTGCATTACTTTTGCAATATCTTCATTTTTTTCAATGTTATATTTAGTGAGTAAGACTTTAGCGTTTGTAATATCTTCTTCAGTGTATTCTACTTTTTTTACTTCTTTACTATGTTTTCCATGTCATTTTCAATTTCCATTAGTATTTTTATTATTATTTTGTAAGGATTTCACAATTCAGAGAGCTTTATTAAGTCTAGCTCCTAATCTTTTATTCTTTTCTTCAATCGCTGTTTTTTCTTCTTTATGAATTGCAAGAATATCTTCTAAAATTGGTATTAAAAGATCTTTTGAAGTATGTGTCATATGTATAGGACCATTATATCATGATTTTACTAACTGTACAAGATTACCTATATGATCATTATGTACATGAGATATGAATACTCAGTCGATTTTTGAAAGATCTCATAAT
>CAXYYI010000079.1:0-4644 GCA_964293055.1 uncultured bacterium
CTCAATGTTCCATTATATTGAATGAAAATGACAAAAAATAAACGATAGCGAGTTATTTATTATTTCATGAGGGTTTGGTGTACAGGCAAATTACTCATGAAGTCGCACCGAAGGTGCGTTTTTCTTGTTTCCGTATATGGATGAAAACCTTAAAACAATATCGTATTTTGCATTTGATACATTGGTGCAAAAACAGTCTTTTGCTCAGATGTTAAAGATATCATGAATTGGCCCAAAAACAGCTTTTGGTATTGCAAATATGGATGTAACTGTATTGCAAAATGCTATTGAAACATTTGATGTTAAGGCGATGCAATCTATACCATGAGTTGGTCCAAAAACTGCAAAAAGATTACTTGTTGAACTCAAATCAACTATCACAACAAGCGATGTTGCAAAACTCGCTATTGACGAAAAACTTCTTAAATCAATTGTCTCATCTATGAAAACATATTGATACGATGCAAATATGGTAAAGAAACACCTCAAAGATTGTCCACATCCATTAGACAAAGATCACTTGCAAGATATTATGAAATGGTTGATTAGTAACTTATAATTTTTTCTTAGATTTTGTCCTACTTTTTTCTTTGTTTTTCTCTTGAAAAACGCAGTATTTTCTGTATTTTGCTTGCGTTTTATCTCTTATATAATACATAATGACACAATACGAAGACAAAGAATTGGAAGGATACACATTGGATGATGAAATGTTGGAGGATGACGATGATGCAGGAGTAGATCTAGAGGATGAAGACGATATGGATGACGATGATATTATGGACATCACAGATGCTGATGATGACTTCTATGATGATGAAGATGATGATACTAATGACATAGATAGCAATGATATGGATGATGATGAAGATCTCGATGAAGCTGCATAGTTCTACGGTATGCTAGTATCTCTATGCAAGACGCACCGTTGGTGCGTTTTTTGTTATCATCATATTCAGAAAGATTTTATAGGGTAATAAAAAATAATATCAATATTCTATTGGTTTTTTTATTGCAAAAAGATATATATTAACTATTACACTAGATATAGCTTTACATATCCAATATTCTATCACATATGATAGCACATAATCATCGCGTTTTCGTGCCAGAAACATCAAGTATTCTTGTGCATAAGGAGTCTCCTTCGGGATATCAGTTACATGCCGATATTGTTTTTATGACAGAGCAATTTCGTGAATTTCAGATGACTGTTATAGAAGAGGCATTGGCTCAAATTACAGACATATTGTTTGCTGATAGTATGCTGTTTGACGATGTTGTCCAAGCGACAGAAGAGATTCTACAAGATACAAATGAAAAACTTGTGTCATTCGCTGATAAGATGACATCGGTTCAGTCTTTTGATATTAGAGGGATGATTACACTGACACAGCATGCAAATTTTGTGAGTGCAGTAATTGGTGATGTGAGTATGGTACTTGTACGTAAATGACGCGTGTCATATACAATGCAAAATGATAGTGATATTAGACAAAAAATTAGTCTTTTCTCAGATATTATCGAATGAGATATTCATCGTGATGATAAAGTATACTTTTTTGGAACACATATTGATGCAATTCTTGATCGTGATGATATGGATGATATTGTTGCAAGATCACAAAATGCGGATAATGAACAACTTGTACAAGCTTGGGAAGAAGCGCTTCATGCAAGAATGTCACTTTCAGATATTGGACTAATTCTCCAATACTCACTTGAAATGTGAAGTGTCTATACCGCAGCAAAATGATTTTCAATACCTTTGCCTGCTGGTATCAAAGCGTTTTGAGAAAATGTTAAATATATGATTGATACCACATTGTTACGTTTATGACAAAAGGTAAAACACAAACAATTTATTCTTCTTGCAGCACTTGTATGAGTGTTTCTTGTATTTGTATTGTGGAGTATTATTCATGGACGAGTTCGTAATACAACAACGCAAACTATCAATGCTGATGGAACAACAACAGCAGCATTATCAATTGAAGATATCAAAAAAGAAATAGCTGCATTTCAGAAACTTGATCCTACGAGCGATGAAAAAGGAGTAAAATATAATACTATTATCAAAGAACTGCAACGTATTCAACAAGAATGAAAATGGGCAAATGATGTACAACAATTGAAGAAGATTCTTGATACAGAATATCTTCAATGATTTAACATAATCCTTTTTGATTCACTCCAAGATCAATTGGTGTATACTTTCTCATCATTGGAACAATCAACACTTGGAAAACCGTTACAAGTTTTCTTTCATAAGTGATTGTATGTTGCTTGAAAACAATGAGCTCTTTTATCGGCAATTAGTAATGATATTAGAGGTACTGTAGTTCGTAGTGTTGTAAATGATGATTTTTCAATATGTAATATGAATCTTTTGAAAAATTGATTATATTGTGCCACTACTAAAAATACCTTATTCCATCTATCTAAAGCAGGATCAGAATCTATGTGAGGTGAAGATATACTCTTCCCATGATCTATTGTTGGAATTTCTACATTTTGAAGTGCAAACTTCTATGTACTCACTCAAGATGCAGCATATAATAAAGAAAAAACTTATATCGTAAGATATACAAATGTCTTGTGATCACAAAATACGTTTGGTGGAGCGATGAATTTGCCATTATGACCATCAGCAAATGAAACAGAATTTGGCCAATGATTTTCTTCAATTGCAATTGATGGATCGTTCTTGCTATGGTCGAAAGATCAAAAAACATTGTATCAATTCTATAGAAATCCTCAAGATAAGACTTTGACAAGTCGTGCAGTACCTATGAAATGATGACTGACTTTGTGAAAATGATTTTCAGATGACATAAAAGTGATTACGACACCAGGTACAAGATACGTGTATCTCTATGACCGTGTAAATCATACATTGAGTGCATATATTTCAGCGCCAGCAAAAAATAATGATGCATTTGCAAATAATTACGGATTAGAATATGTTATGCGTTTGGATTTTTCTCACCTTGCTTCAGCTCCATATGACGTAACTATAGATGAATCTGACGGTAAACAAACAGCGTTTGTGCTTACTGATGTGGGTATAGCAAAAGTGCCTATGTCTGATCTCTTAGAAACGCTGAAAAAAACAAGAGCAAATCAGCAATAAAGCTTTTCTGTATTATGCTTTTATTGTTATATTTATTATTTGAATTCTCAGGTAGTTATGAAAGCAGATGATATAAAAAATAAATGGGATCTTTTCCGAAAAGAAAAATGACACAAAGAACTTTTACCTGCATCATTAGTTGCAGCAAAAGAAAGTACTGCATTGTTTAATGTTGCATGAATGCAACAACTTATTCCATATCTTATGTGAAAAGCACATGAATCTGGAAAAAGATTATATAATATTCAATGATGTGTTAGAACAAATGATATTGAAGATATCGGAGATGAAAGACATCTATCATATTTTAATATGATGGGGAATCGATCATTGGGAGACTATTTTAAGGAAGACTCAATTACGTGGTCTATAGAATTTCTCCATAATGTTTTAGGGATACCAAAAGAACGTATTGGCGCTACAATTTTTGCATGAGCAGAAAAATGGGGTATACCTCGTGATACAATAGCCGAAGAAGTACTGAAAAAAAATGGTATTACCCATATTACAGCTTTGTGACTTGATGAAAATGATGATAGTGATAATTTTTGGATAGCTGGTAGTGAGTGACCATGTGGACCTTGTTGTGAATTTTATGTTGATAGAGGAGTTGAAGGGGAACTATATTATGATCCTTTGAATTGAACAGAAATGCAAGCGGATCGAAATTTATGAGTCAATGATAGATATACTGAAGTATGGAATAATGTCTTTATGGAGTTCTATAAAAATAAAGACGGTAGTGTTACAAAACTCCCACAACAAAATGTTGATACAGGAATGGGATTTGAAAGAATGTGTATGATCTTGCAAGATAAAGAAACAATTTTTGAAACAGATGTTTTTGATGATATTATTACACATATAGAAAAATATCTTTCAGCACAATTTGAACAAGCTTGTGTTTATCCTGGTTATCATACTTCAGGGAAAGACATGACGGATCTCCAAAAAATACAGACAAGAAGCTATCGTATTATTACTGATCATATGAGAGCATCAATTATGTTGCTTTCAGAGTGAGTATTGCCATCAAATGAGTGAAGAGGATACGTTCTGAGAAGACTTATTAGACGTATGTTTTATCACTTGCAAAAAATCTGAAACGAAGCTAAAATGTGGTCACATACAAATGAGGCACTCCAATTATTTTTTGCTCCAGTTGTAACTTCTATTCTTGGGAACCCACAGGAAGTAGTTATCTATGCGCTCGTCAAAGAGTGTCTACAATTTCAAGATACTATTAGAAAGTGACAAAAAATACTTGATCAATGATTTGAAAAAGCAAAAAATAGTAATGCCATTCTTTCAGGTGATTTTGTGTTTCAAGCATATGATACATATGGTATCCCAGTTGAATTGATGCAAGAACTTGCTGAACAACAATGACTTACTGTAGATATGATTTCATATGCACAAGCGATGGATGCGGCTCGTGAAAAATCTCGTGATGCAACAAAACAAAAATTTTCTAAGTGAACAGACTGGTCTGCATATACTTCAGATATGCC
>CAXYYI010000080.1:0-4620 GCA_964293055.1 uncultured bacterium
CATTGCGTATTTTGCGTGCATTGCGTTTTGTGAATATCTGGAATCAGAAATTGCCGTGAGCAAAATTTGACTTTCACAAGGATACATGGAATAGTATGAAAAAAAGTTATCATCTTGTCCAATATCTTGCAAAAGAACGTATTCATGATGAGCTTGTCAAAGTTTTTTCTGCAAATAATCCATTTGGATATGTGGCATTGTTGGATGAGATGAACTTGTTGCAGTATATTTTTCCAGCACTTGCTCGTTGTAAATATAATGACCAACCAATAAGATATCATCCATTTGATACATATTCACATATTCTTTTGACATTGTATCATCTCCAACAACTCAATACAAACTATCTTGTGAAATTATGAATGTTGTATCATGATGTTGGAAAACCAGATCAATACCACTACTATGCGCAATGTAAAACAAAAGAAGATATTGAAGCATTGCACGGATCATGGGCTAATCATGTTGTGTGTGGTCCTGAATTTGCAGAACGTGATTTTGAGGCACTTGCATTTTCTCGCAAAGAAATAGAGGAGATTGCTTGGTATGTCGCACAACATATGAGACCTGGACAAATCTTGGATGCTCGTGAAGAAAATCAACGTAAAAAAATGCGTTTGTTATATAGTGAATTTGGATTTGATCGTATTAAGAATCTCTTAGATATTTGTAAAGCAGATAGATTGGGGCAGTATAATCCTTTACAATCAGCGGAAATTGAAAGTGTACAATGATTGTATAATATGTTGATAGAACTTCGTGATACTGAATGACAATTTACAAAAAAAGATCTTGCAATTTCAGGGCATGAGATTATGAGTGAATTTGCATTACAACCAGGTCCACATATAGGTGAATTAATTGAAAAAGCATTTCAGTGGGTAGTTCATGATGCAGCAGAGAGAAATAAAACATCGACAATTTTATCGTACATAAAAGGTTTGTTATAATATGGTTGCGAAAAAACCACATACCAGTGCTGCGAAAAAGTCAGCTATAAAAGCTCCAAATATAAAATCATCGCCAGCAAAGAACCTGGTAGAAAAAACAAAACAAAAAAAACGTGTTGCACAAGAAACAGTAAAACATGCAAAGGAACAAGTAGAACATATTGTTGAACAAGTTCGTCCTCGTTTAATTAGTTTCCCATATTGGGGTAGTTGATTAATTTTATTTAGTGTAGTATTGTTTTTTGTCAAAGCGTGAATTTTGCACTCTGTATGAGTTGTGAATTGATCTAATATATGACAAATGTTGACATGGTATTTGGCGCGATGAGGGAATGATGTATTATATAGCTTTTTGATATGGATATTTGCTGCATCTGCGATGCATAGCAAACCAATTTGGTTAAAAAGCATCTCTGTCGCAATAGCAATGTGATTGTTGTATATGTATACAGCAGATGTTTTTGCATTGATCTATTTTCATAGCAGATTTTCTCTGTCAGTATTGTGATTTTTCTCATGGGAAAATGCTGGACCATATATATGGTATGGACTACTAGGAACTTTGATCTGGTTTGTTGGATTGCTGTTATGTGTCTATTGTATGTATTGGATTAGTAAAATTTTGAGTAGAAAAAATGGTTTTCATATTGTGCGTGTTGCTTTATTGTTGGCTATGTGAGTTTTTTTTATAAGTTTTTTTGTTCCACAGACCTCATCATACCAACAAAATATTGTGCAATTAGATTTGTGAAGTAATAGTTGGGGAGATACTGCAAACGATAAAAAATATGAAGAGTATTTTACGAGTTTTTGATGAAAAAATAAGAAACCAAATATTATAGTTGTTTTTGCTGAGTCTTTCTCAAGTATTGATTCAAAAGCATCTTGATGAAGTAGAGATTTACTCTCATGATTTGATACGATTGCAAAAGATGGAACGTTATACACTAATTTTATTGCAAATTGATGTACATCTGACTCTGCACATATTGCAATGTTACAATGAGTAGAGCCATGGGAAACAAAACAAATTCAGCAAGACTATATGCGCTATAAAAGTTATGCATTGTGACTACCAGCATTTTTATCACAACAATGATATCATAGTTCATTTATTTCTACAGTATCTTTAGATTTTTTATGACAAAAAGATCTCTTAACTGCATTACAGTTTGATACAATTATAGGGAATGAAGCATTTAAGAGTTGGCCAAAGTATGTTTTTCGTGCTGCTCCTGATAAAGCATTATATGAACAAGCAGTAAAACAATTATTACAGGATGATAAAAAACAACACCAATTTATGGTATTACAAACTATCTCATCTCATAAACCATATGATTCACCAGCATGAGATACAGAAGAACAAGCTTTATGATATGCTGATAGTGAACTATTACAATTCTATCGTAGTTTGCAATCTATGCACTATTTTGATGATGGTATTTTGATAGTCGTTGGTGACCATAGAAAAATGCAAGTAATGTGATATGATGAAATTGAAAAACGATGAAATGCAGCTTATGGAAAAGCGGTATTTGCTATTGTATGAAAAGATGTTTCAAAGGATACTATTATTAAAACACCAGTACAACACTGGGATATTTTTTCTTCACTAAAACGTTTGACTGCATCATGAGATGTTTCACTACATGAGTATTATAATGATGTTTTTGGCTGATATGAGTGAAGAAATGCAGCAGTACGCTACTGTCAATTTGTTGATAAACAGTATGTTGCTACTCGTGAAGATGGTACAACGTGGACAATTACACCAAAACAACGTAATGCTTTGGCAGCTTATATACGTGCATATTACCAATTTCAACAAGGTATCGCATATAGTGATTTACATGGTTCATGACAGTCAAATCAAGTAACACAATCAACATGACTTGCTCAATTCCCTTGATTGATGCGTATTGCTCATCAGGGTGTTGCCAAAACCGCACCTCCAAATTCACTTGAAGCATTTTATGCAGCGAAAAATATTTGAGCAAATGGTATAGAGATGGATGTATCATTTACTAAAGATGGTTATCCTATAGTTATGCATGGACCAGATATCGGTCGTACACAGTGTATTGCATCTATTGGTAAAAAATTAATTCAGGAGTTTGATCTGCAGGAAATGAAGGATGCGTGTAAGTTATATAACTGACAAGTAATTTTGACACTCCAAGAAGTATTAGAAAAAACACAAAATCAATTCTCATGGTATTTTGTTGATATTAAAATACATACAGATGAACAACGTGCGTTTGTCAAAACGATGCTACAGAGTATCAAAAAACTATGACTTCAAGAAAAGGTAATGTTTTCAAGTACTGATCCAGATGTTAATTATCAACTTGGAGCAACAAGTGATATACTAGCATGATGGGAAACTTTTGATACAAATAATATTGATGAAGTATTGGATGCAAATCATGATTTTGTCTTATTGCCACAGTGAATTATTACTCCTGAAATAGTAGAAAAAATAATAGATGCAGATAAAAATTTGATTGCATATACTGTAAATGATGCAGATACTATGAAACAATTATATGACTGGTGAGTAAGATTTTTTATTACAGACAGTCCTGATAAAATTATAGAATAATATTGCAATATAGAAGAGAATTCATTACTACTATAGTATCGTCTATTTATTTTTTCATTATATATGATATGTCGTCAAAAGTGGATGTAATGCTTCTACAAGCAGTTAAATGATTATGACAAAAAAATGATATTGTAGCAGTTTCTATTGCTTATGCAAAAAACGTTCTTTTCCCAAAATGACAAGCAAAAATGGCAGATGCACTTGCAAAGAATAATCTTGCACAAAAGAAAGAACAACAAAAAAAACATGATCAACAAGTAGCAGAATTATGGGATAATTTACACTTATATAGTAGCGCAAAAGAAGAGTTGATTATTAAAAGAAAAGTGACTCCTTCAGGATGATTATATGAAAAAGTCCATGAAACAGATGTAAAACAAGCATTGTCTCAATGGAATATTATAGTCCCACAAGATATTGTTTTCAAAAAACAAATATGGGATGGTGTAGGGTTACAACATGCTGAAGTAACATGGAATGGAAAAAAACTAGCAATCCCTTTTACAATTAAAGAAAGTCTTTATTAATGAACAAGACGCTGCTTCATAGAAAAAATACTGTATCTTTGTGAGCAGTGATTTTTTCTTTATCACTTATTGTGATTCTACCGTTACAAACATCTGCTTCATGAGAAGTTATTTCAGGTAATATACAATCACAAAATGTTTCAGGTACATTGCAAACATCTTTGTCTCCAAGAGTTACAAGACCAAAGATAGTTGCAAAACCACGCCCATTATTATTACAAACTTTTTTGCATGATGTCTGTACACGTGTATGACAATGATTACCTGTGGTTTATAAACAAGTAAAAGTTGATTGGCCAAATGTGAAAAATGGAACAACTTTATATATTGCACTACAAAAGTGTGTGTATCTAGATATTCTAGAACAAACAACAAAAGTAAATAACTTGCAGTCACCAGTTCGCTGAGATTTTATTGTTGATTTTTTGCAGGATAAATTTCAATTAACGCTACCTAGTGATTTAGGTTTAATAGATGCTGACACAGTTTCACAAAACCTATGGAATGAAAAAATCCGCTATAGAGTGCCAACATA
>CAXYYI010000081.1:0-4608 GCA_964293055.1 uncultured bacterium
CCTAAATCACAAAAACTCATTGGTTATCGATGAGTTTTTTTATTTTATGAATTATTATCTAAATTTCATAATGTGATGTATGCGTCATAAAAATTTGATCCAAAAAAATAACTCCTTAAAACTAATATTAATATACAAAAAAAGAGCTATCTAGCTCTTTTAATGATGATTATGTAGTTATTATATAATTTCCACTATATTATGCAGCCATAGGCGCATCTAGTTCTTAATCAGATGATGTTTCTTCTGCATTATCAGCTGCAGCTGGTACTACTTCACTAAGATGTTTTTCCACAATTTGAGCAATTGCTTCTGGTGATTGTACACCTATGAATTGGTCTACTTTTTGCCCTCCAACAAAGATTGTTACTTGTGGAATACTAGATACACCAAATTGCATAGCAAGTGCTTGATTTTCTTCTTGATCAACATCTATCTTAAGAAGTGTTACTTTTCCAGCATATTGGTCAACAATTTGATGTAAGACAGGTCCCAACATACGACATGGTCCACACCATTCAGCCCAAAAATCTACGAGAACTACTCCTTCTGCTTGTACAGCTTGTGCGAAGTGCTCTGGTCCTACTATATCGATATGAGTCATTATTTCGCCAATCTAATAAGAGTAAAAACAGCAATAATATACATAACAATTAACATTGTATTTATAGTAATCAAAATAAATTTCTAGTATCCATAACAGATATTGTTCATAATTCTCTTAAGCGTATGCAATAGTGATACATTGTAATCAATATATTATCTCATCGCCACTACTTCAAATTCTTCAATATCATTATATCATGGTTTGATATTCAGTAAGAACTTATGAGAACTTACTGACAACACTACTTCATACGCACCATCATCTTTTTCATGGAACACAGCATTGATATTGTTGCCTGATACACAGTGTTGTGTACACAACGATACATCAAAAAGTGCTGGTTGTTGCATGAGGCGATGCGTTACGAAATAAAACTTGTGTGATTCAAGATATATGTTTTTTGTCTTGCATTCCTAGAGACATTTCATTATTATTTTTTATGAAGAAATATTATTATTTTTTACACAAAAACACAATTATTTTTACACTAATTTATGACTTAATTAAGCTATTTATGAAGAAATGATATTTCAACATATTTGTGGAGAAATTATTGAAAAGAAAATGAAAACTTATCTATTTGGAAACAATAGAAGAGATATTAGTAGGTGTTATGTGAGAAAATTACTCTCGCCCAAAAGCATACAAACTTGTCCATACAGCAAAAAACAAAGGTCTCATTATATCTCTCAAAAAAGACTTATATTATATTCCGCATCATAATGAGCAAGAAACAGATATTATTGAGCAATACTATCGAGATATACTCCACGATCACATAAAAACATATACCGACAACAGATGACTCCTCACCTGACTACCAGCACTTCAACTACTCCTACAAAACTATGAAATCCCTGATACAATACAGTGCATCACACCAAATAAGCAATGTATTGAGGTAGTAGTACGTGATAAAAAAATTGCAATGAAGAAAATGACTGCTGAAAAAGAGTCTTTATATAATACTCTCAAACACACAGCAAAAAAAATCACTATTCGCAACAAATCATTCTTATGCACATCACTCACTATTTCACTTATGGAAGCACTATATGCAAACAATGAAAACCTCCTCACTACCCAAGAAATGGCAAAAAAAATACTAAAAAAATATCGAAAACAGATTGATCGAGAGGAAATAATCGCACTCTTGAGAAAATGAAAATATCATTCTAGTATAAACAAGCTCTATCATATTTCTCGTAGCCTCAACGATGAATATCCAAAACATATTATGGATATTATAAAGAGGCATAGTTATAGAATTAGTATATAACACATACATATCAATCATCTTCAATTACAAATAAATACTTTTACAACTCCCATCATAATGACCCCAACCAATAACTCATTAACATTACTCCAATGATACTACTCATACTTTCTACTCAGTCTCTATACTGATGTTCTTATGAAAGAATGAAGTATTCCTCTCGCAGAAAAAGACATTATCCTAACAACCAGCTCACAAAACGGTATAAAACTCAACACAAAACGCATCAATACAATCTTAGAACAGATACAAAAAGCACCAAATAGTAAAAACGTCTATGGATATCTATCATATATCAGTAGTATGAAATGACTCTTAGGTGTCTTTCTTGATATGCATAGCAGATCAGCTCCATGGAGATTATTTCTCAAAAAAACACTTGGTAATAAATATGAAGCATATATAGAGTTAATTCGTTTTTGTAGAAATTTGCTAACACACCAGCACACTGTTGATATAACACTATCACCTAGCGATATAGAACGCGCAAAAGAAACATTAGGAAATACAGGGAAACGCATTATTAGTATCACTTTCCACTATCATGATATATTTGGCAGTGCATGGAAATGAGCAAAAACATATGGATTCCATGTTAGTATCAACACCTCTACTCTCCACACCAAACGCAGACTATTTGATATTATAGATGAACACACACTTTTTATGCTAGCAGAAAGCGTTTACAATCTTTCAGAACACTATAAAAACACATGAAACACTACTACCAAGAACTAATACAGTTAACTCAGCCAATTGGCAACAACGCACTTTCGTATGATAAGAGAAAAGCTCATGGATCATCATGTATTTTGTCGATATCACCACTAATATCATGAACGATAGATGACTTACATATTGCTGATCACATTGTTTTTGAAGAAGTTGATCACAACAATACACTACAATCTTGTAGATGACTTGCGTCACTTATTGATCTAAAAGACACACCAATTCCTACATCCATAATGGATAACCATAATCATGCGTTCTATTTCTGGCACAGATGACACAACCAATGAGTTCTGCCATCAAAGATGGCAGTTATTCACATAGATCAACACGCTGATCTAGGAACACCAACACATATGCCAGATCTTACTATGATACAGAATGATGATTATATTGCACAATATACAAATGAATCATTAGAAGTATGAAATTTTATTATCCCAGCGCAACATACTGGACTAATAGATACCGTTATACAAGTACGCAGTGTTACCAAACTTCTAGACTTCCAAGTGCTTATATGATCAGTATCAATCCCATATATTCTTGATATTGATATTGATTTTTGGTCTAATCACCTACCAACAAAAGAAGAAATTAGAGCTGTACAATATCTTTATGAAAATGCTAATGCCTGTACCATAGCGCTCTCACCATTTTTTATGCCACTAGAAAATAGCATTTCAATCACCCAACAAATACTCAAAGAGATAATGTATTAAACTCCGCCTATACATAAGTGTCTTGCAATAGTCTGTTAGACATTTTTTATAATACAAAAAAACCGCTCTAGTAAAAAGAGCGGTCCAACATAAACATAAATAATATAAATACAAAACAAGACAGAATTGTATTTTAGCATTTTATCCTCTACCACGAACTTGTGCTCTGCGCATGGCTGGTGGACGATTACCACCATATTGCGGTCTAGCTCCAGATTTTGGAGTTTTGACGACATTTGGAGTTTGTGTACGATAAAATGATGATTGTGGTCCATCAGAGGACTTACCTTTTCCCATAATTTCTTTTCTTTTGAATGAGTTACATTTTTTCTTTAAGGGTTCTATAATATATATTTACTTAATAAAGTCAATAAAAATATTTTATCATTATGTTCAGCCAGATTTCCTTTTTTGACAAAAAAATTATCTTTTTTATACTTATAGCATGATACAACTTCCTTCACTACAAACTATCAAAAATAATATTCCTTCAAGGAAAGAAATTCCTGATGTTTTCAAAAAACAGACAGAAACTCTGAAAACCAATGGGAAAAAAGTACGAAATCGATGATGACACGTCATGGATAGTATTTTACAGTACCTACCACAACCTGTCTATGAGACAATAGAAAAAATTCCTGAAAAAATATTTTCACCGCAAACAAGAGAACAAATTCTTGAATGATTCTCTTATGGACAAAAAGCATTTAAATGACTTTTTGATAGTATCAAGGAGGAAGATGTTATTAGTATTGATCCAGCTGATATACCATGTGGTATCATTGCAAATATTTGTTATGAAGACCCATTTAGTCGTCCAAGAAAAATTGGGTCATATGCACTTGTAGAAAAATACAATAGTATAGAATACTGCTTATATAGAGATACTGAAAAACAAAAATATATTCTTGGATATAGATGAACTGAGATCAAGGAAGCAAAAGATTATATCAGTGATATCAATATCGTAATTGGGACACAAGCATTCAATGATAGATTTCAAGAATCACTTACTGTCTATGAAACTATTGCAGCAGAATACCCTGATGATATAAAAATCATAACATGACATTCGCTCGGTGGGACAATATGTTACATGATTGCACAACTAAAAGAGCCAGATCGCACTGTTGTTTTCAATCCAGGATCTTCTGCGAACCCAACATTTTTGATGATGATGAAAGACACTCAATTTGGTGCACCATGGACAAAACGCGTCTTTACGTATAGAATTATGGGTGATATTGTTTCTACGCTGAGTGTCATAG
>CAXYYI010000082.1:0-4598 GCA_964293055.1 uncultured bacterium
ACGGCTACTACATTGGTAGTCCCAACGATTATAATGCAAAATTTGCAATTGTTGGTAATGTGAGAATTGAATTAATTGTATATGGAATACGTTTATTATTTATTGTTTTATTGAGAGATATTTTTTCTATGATACTTGTTGCTTCTTCTTTTACTTTCTTGTTTGATGACTCGCTTTGCATTGTTACTTCTATACCAGCTCCACTAGAGATAGTAGTATCTATTGAATGAAACATATTCTTACCTCCAAAAAGTCCTTCACATTCTATGTATTCCCAAGTATGATTATTAATCATAGTAGTACCTGTATTAAATGTACTGCAGTATTCACTTAGGGTTTTGACTGCTTTTTCATCACCTACATTTTGCACTTTTGGATCAGTAAATTGTAGTGTTTGAATATTAATAGTTGTTGTAGAGTCTTGTGAACTAAGACTTGCAGCATATAAACCATGAGTACTATCAAAACTATAATCATCAAAAGAAAAAGATCAAATAGATGGTAATGTAAACAATGGTGTCGTGATACTTGTTGCTATCTTTTGCTTTTGTACATCAGAGATATAACTTGCAAAATTTGTATCTACTTTATTATCATTATTCACTGTAATTTCTCATTCTTTATTGAGGAATTCTTTTACTGTGTCATATGGAATAATATATGCAAGTGTATCAGTATCTTCTTGAGCACTATTTGGTACTCCTACAAGTTCTCATTTTTTATTAAACGCTCAGCCTCATGAGTTTCCATGATCTATTTTGACATCTGATTTGTACTTATCTTTTTCAATACCAGAGATTACACCTTTTGTAAATGTAATAGAATTCCCTCCAATACCTGGATATCCTCGGACATCAATTGTATCACCATTACGTGGAGTTGTTGTTGCTAGTGTTACTGGTTTTGGAAGTGTTCATTTTCATGGTTGTATTGTTAGGATAGCAAGGTCCCTATCACTATCATAGTAGTCAACAGTAGCTGTACGAATACAAGTAGGCTTTTTATTGCTTGTTTCGGTTTTACAGATTTCATAATGTTGGAGTAGTTCATCATTGTCATCTAAAACTACATGTGCATTAGTAATGATTTTGTTTGATGCAATCATAACTGCACTTCAAAGTTGTTCTCATACATAGTTTCCAAAGACACTATTTTTTCTATATGCTATAATTTTGAGTACTTGTGTTTCTGGATTTTGTACAGATACAGTACTTGTTGTATTTATATTTCCTACTGCAAAGTTATTTGTAAATTGAGAAAATGCGCTTATTTGACTCATTGTGACAATAATTCTATGTAACATAATATAGAGATCTTTTCTCAATGCTGAGGTTTCACTAGTCGCTCTATCATCAACTGTTACGATACCCAAATGAAGAAGATAGTCGTATGCTTCATTTTTTTCCATTGTCGCATTGCGAGAGATAAGTCTTGCAATTACAGTGATCAGTTGTCCACGAGTTAGCTCGTTTTCTGGGGAAAATGATCCTGCTGATCACTTAAAAAGTCATAATTGACATGCACGTATAAGATCGTTTTGATCAACTTGTGCAAGAGTGCTAATATCTGAAAACGTACAAATTTTATCCTGTGGTTGTGCATTCAGTATAGTTGTCGCAAATCTTGCTATGAGCATAGCTGCATTTTTTCTTGTCATGGTTTCATAAAAAGCAGTGTCTTGCGGATTTACTTTTGTGATACCTTTTTGAAATAACACAGTTGCTGCATCAATATTTTCTTTTGACTCAGTGAGAGTAGGTGAGGCGGCAGATACTGTTGATGCTGGTATAATTGTATGAAATGCATTCATTACTACCAAAGTTATGATACAACTATATATAAAAAATTTACGAGATCATGGTAGTGAGAGCATCTGTAAAATTGGATATAATATAAATATATTTTATTTGAACTATCTATCTATAGTAGATAGAGAAATAGCTATATAAAACAACTGAAAATCTCTTGCAAAAATGGGGAAAGATACACTACCATATCCCTCACAACACACAATCGAGAGTATCAGTTGCAATGTGTAAGAGGCAGCCGATAGCGATGGCGCGCACTTCCATGAAGGAATGAAAAGTATGATACAGTATAGCATTATTGCCCACATAGTATGTAGTGGATGAAAATTAATACTACAACGATGAGGGTCAAATATTGGTGATGCAAGTAGGTGATCAATATCAATAAGTATTGTTGTAATCATAATTATACTCGCATGTTTCCAATTTTTCCCAAAGAAAAAATATCCCACTAGAAATGGAAATAGAAAATGTAGAGAGTAGTGTATACTATGTCTTAGTCGTTCTATATCGTTCATAGAGTCATGTATTTGTCATCAAATATAGTGGTATATAAGGCATATTGTTTTTCTATTATGCTACTGTCAATCCCTCAAAAAATTTTTCTACATATCATATTGTTGTGTTATAGTCTTTTGTGGTAGCAAGTTGGACTTTGAGGTCTCTATTGCCAGGAAGTCATGAGATATAGTTGAAGAGGTATTTTCTGTATTCTATCATAGTTTTTTCATGGTCGTATTTTGATGCATCGAAGATGCGAATTTGCTCTTGGAGCCACGCGTATGTTGGTTGGACAAAATTACGTCAGCGTGTTACGTTTTTGTAGTAGTAATCAAAAAGGATAATCATCATTTGTGCATGACGCACAATTACTTCATAACGCTCAGCAACGGTAGGTTGATGATTGGTAAAGAGCCATGGTCGTCCGATAGCTGCTTGACCTACCATTATACCATCAAGTTTTCCACCTGTAGATGGTGGGTTATTGTCTTCTGTGAGAATATGTGATTCATCAAAATGTGCAATCATATCTTCATATGTTTGGATACCACCGTTTCCTATGATGATACAACTATCACCAAGTTCACGCTTTATATCATGAATAAATGCTCGATCGACAGCACCACTATGAGATTGTTTGTATGTTCTCCCATGGATGATGATATGTTTACAGTATTTGGCTACATCGAGAATGAAAGCTCTTTGTGCTTCTTTGTCTTCAACTGTGAGGCCAGCTCTTGTTTTGATACTAAATGGAAGATTTGTACTTTCAGCAATTTCTTTGATAATAGCAGTCGTACGAGGTCTATCTTTCATCATCCCAGCACCACCACCGCAACTCATTACTTTCGGTGATGGACAACCAATATTGAGCTCGATGCCAGAGTAGTCACTCATGTGTTGATCAATAAATTTGGCACTTTCTACGAGTGCTGTATGGTCTGCACCATAGATTTGTGCAATTGTTTGATCTTCAAAATTAGTTTTGATAAGATGGTGAATAAGACGTCATGGTTCACGCATAAACCCTTCTACATTCATAAACTCAGTCCACATCCAAAAATCAGCATCTGGATCTGTATTATGTTTTTCAAAAAGTTCCTTAGAAATTGTACGGTATGCACAATTTGTGATGCCGTCCATAGGTGCTAATGCAATAATTTTCTTATTATTTGTCATATGTGTCATAATGGGTAAGTATAGGGAAAGTAATTAAGTTTTCAAATATAAATAGGTTATATATGCTTTGTAAGCTATAAAATTTGCATTATCGTAATAAATAGTATATAATTTACTATATGTAAAATATTTTACTTTTCTAAAGTGAATTATGGAATCTGATGTTATCATTACACCAAAAACACAATATATCGACCTTTATCAACATCATCTAAAAGAGATATTGAACGGAGATATTCGTGAATGGTATTATAAAAATAACCAAAGAAAAAACATACCTCATTATACTACTGATGATTGAGAAGATATTGCATATTTTTATGCAAATAAGATTACGGAATTGCAAAATATGTGAACAATAAAAGAAATCACTTGAACACTGACTGATCAAAATATATGTGAATTTTGGATTTTATCATTATTGAATAAATACTTATTGAACCCATTTACGCTGCCTAAAGTATCAGTGCATACAATATCTATTCATGAAAACAATGAAAAAAAAGATGCTATATATAATGTTATGAAGAAAATTATTACAGACTATAACTACTTTTCGCTGAAAAAATGAGATGATTTTGAACGTTTGATACAGCTAGAGTTAGATAAGGTATTTGTTGTAGTAGATCGTTCAGATGATATAAAAAACGTGATGAAACAACAATGTACATTAGATGTTATTTTTGCAGATGATACTATACCAACAGTAGAGTATTTGCAAAATATATGAGTGTGTGATAATAAAAATATGCTTAATTGTGTAAAGTTGTTTTTTATGGATAATAAATATTGTCTCAGTGATATAGTGTCGTTGTTTAAAAAAGATGCTACTTGATTTTTGCGTTATTTAAAAGCAAGATATAGTAAGCAAATGCAAATATATCATGCCGATAAAAATCAAGATATAGATGATACGCAAAAAAAGATTTTTGTTGAAATCACCAAAAAATATACTACTGCATATAGTGCTTTAAAAAAATATTTACAAGATAAGTAGAAAATAGCGAGATATTGAAACTATTTCTCTATCTCAAACATGAAATTACTAATTGCATGGAGTTCTCCAGGATTGACTGATGCTTTGCGAAAAGTTCTTGTGTAACCTATGAC
>CAXYYI010000083.1:0-4569 GCA_964293055.1 uncultured bacterium
TATGGATTACCTCAAATGGGCAAACTTATCAAAGCACACAATCAATTGAAAAGGAGAAACAGAGAAAAGGACAAAGAAATTGCCCTTTTGCATAAAATGCTTGAAAAAAAGATGACTAAATAGTATCTCGTTATAAGATGCTTTAATCGCCTCATATTTGGGGCGATTTTTTTGTATTTATAAAATATATTCTTATTGACTTATATATATAATATATATATAATATTAACACAAAGTGAACCTTAACAGTAATATAAATTTAAATTAATAAATATGAGTACAAATTCAACATCCAATGATGTTTTTTCAACAACATCAAATCAAAAAACTTTCATGCAACGTCTGTGGAAGAAAACAAAAACTGTGTTGTGGATACTTGCAGGTTTATGGCTTCTATTAGCTATTCGATCAATGTATCATCAACCTGTATTATTCGTCTGGAAGTATAAAACCTTTATTGTAATTGCCGTATTGCTTTTGTGGTTAGTTGGACGATTATGGTTTAAAAGTTCTTCCAATCAAAATCCAATATTCCCTTGGGGAAAAACATTGCTTTCATTATTATTAGTCGGATTTATAGTATCATGGTTTACTAAACCTATGCAGTCTGCATACCATGAACTTTATATGAGTCATCTTTATGAGTCTTTGGATAAAGAAGAGATTACACAACTCCCATTAACAAAAAATGAAAGAGTGCATGCCAGATTAAGTATACAAAGTTATGCTTACTCTAAAACAAATAACAACTTACCAGTTTCTACCCCACATTTGATCAAAGATAAATTTGCATATCAACATGATAATGTCTGGAGTATGGCGAATCTTACTGTAGAAAAAAATATGTGGCAAATAGATGATGATATAAAAGAAGTCTATTTATTACCAAGCCATATGGCAAACCCGATTTTACCTGACCATAGAAAACCTGTTACATTTAATACAGGGGAGTCTATGAGATTTGATAAAAATGCTTTTGTTAATGCAATAAAAGCAATGGGATTAAACTATTTTACTACAGAACCTGATGATGTGTATTATATGCATGATGATCAAGGAAAAATGGTGCAAGTGGTTTCGTTGGTTACTTGGAAAGGATGGTTATTTCCTATTCCAAAATTTGGTGGTGTGATTGTTGTACCTTCAGGAGATATATCTGCTGGTGAAGTAATCACAAGAAATCTAGTAGGTTATGGTACTTATATCTCTCCAGAAAATTGTAGTAAATATGAGTATTTGGAGGGGCAAAATCTTTTTTCAGAAAAAATTACCCGTTTATATGCAGAGTCTTTTTCTTATAGACAAGGTATATATGCTGCAAAATTTACAAAAAAAGATGCTATTGAGATTCCTGATATTGCTGAAGTAAGTAATGAGTATCCATTTGTGAGTGACTATGATTGGTCACATACTAATGTAAAAACACCAAATGGGTTATATCATTATGTCCCACTTGAACCTTCTGATGATATTAATACAAGTTTGTCACTGAGCTTATTTATGAGATCAGATGGTAAAGGAAAAATATACTACTATGACCATACGAAAGCAAAAGACGGGTTAAGTGGTGTAACTTCTATATTAGGTATTGCAAAAAAGCAATATCCTACATACTCATGGGACCATTTCCACATCGCAGATGTGCGAACATATTTTCCTGATATAGCAGAATTGAAAGATCCTAAAAATGTCAGTAAAAATTACTTTTATATCACATCTATTGTTGCTTTAAATAAAGCTACAAAACAAGTAGATGCTGGTACTTTATCAGATATTGTCGCTGTAAATTTACGTGATAATACAGCAGTAAAATTGGATGCTGCGCATCCAGAAAAATGGAATGATCAGATACGAGAATCATATAACTTTCCTTTATCTGAAAGAGCAAAAAAAGAAGCAATACTATCTCAAAAAGTTGATACTATTCATCAAAGAGTAGTTGTGATTCGAGATACAGTTCCTGCTTCTAGCATGCAAAAAGGAATGATAGATACTCTATCAAAATCCAAATCCTTAAAACCAATACTAAAAAAATAGTTAACACTTACGAAGCATCGGATTTATGCCGATGCTTTTTTGTTGAGATGAGACTTTTAAATTGTATAATATAACAGTATAACAAAAATTAATTATTAATATTTATGAAAGCAGAAACTCAAGATTTCCTAGAAAAAATTTTAACTGAAAAAGAATTACAACAATTTGGAGCGTTTTTTGTAAAAGTACAAGCGGTTCTTACCCTTGCTACAGTAAAAAATGATAAAATCGATATTTCTGATATCACTCCATTGGTAAAAGAAATGCGAGAACTACTCATAACTCCAATTGATAGAAATGTAAAAAAAGTATCAGGAAGTGTACGAAAATTGCTTTCTAATGTCATGGTGCGTATGATTCAAGAATCTTCATCACCTAAAAGGAAAGTTGCTGAAATTGTTCTTAATGTAGCAAAGTCGAAAGGCTTTTCTCCTGAACAAGCACAAGTAATTGCAGCTCACTTTTATATGGAATTTGTTCCATTTAGAATTGGTAAAACAACAGCGTCAAATGCATCTAAAAAAGTACAAACTAAATCATCTACGACAGTTGATTTAGATTTATTAGAGCCATTGATTTCAAAATTTCTTGCAGGTGATCCTGAAGGAGAAATTGCGGAATTGATTGCAGAACTATTGTTGATTTTTAAGCCAATTTATGCCGGTTTATATGAAGGATTAGATGAATCATATTTTGCCCCTATTATGGAAGCAGTATACAAATCTTTCTGTGAAAATCATGCATTGTTTACACCAGAACAATCGCTTGAAATTGCAAAGAAAAACTTTGTAACAAGCGTATTTTAATTATGCATATAGCTCATGAGATTTATTCTCATGAGTTTTTTTGAATTTAAATTATTAAAAAAAGTAGCACATATTATGCTACTTTCTCAAAAAACTTGTTCATTTAATTTTCGGGATTCTTCTTTTCTTCCCAAGGCTTTTCAATTATTACCGCAATTAGAGTCCATATTACTAGTCCTAATACAATCCATCCGGTTAATCCAGATGTAGATAGGAGGACGCCTAATATAACTGTTGGTAAAAGGATCCAGTACCAAGCTACATTAAGAGGACTTGGTTTTCCTTGTGATTGATAAATGCCGATGATGACAGTTGCAAGAACTCCTAAACCAACAGCCCACCAAGCAATTGTTGATAATACCGTGGTAAGTAAGATTAATAATACAGCTGTAACAGCTGGATAATACCATCGTAGTTTGAAGGCATCTTCTACACTTTTTACATTTTTAAGGTCGTTTTGTACCTCTTCTTTTACTTCATTAAAGTTGTTTGTACTCATAATTATAAAATTTTATTATTTATTTAATGATACATATAAGATTGTAATTGTCAATACATATTGACTAGATAATTCTATAGTAATTTTGCTTAAAAAATTTTGTTTTCAATTTCTCTGTCACAAACAACCTACCTTTTCGTATACCAGTTGATGATAGTTTTACTTATTTAGAGAAAATATTTATGAAAAAAATTATGACATGAGTGTTTTTGCTAGCATTTTGTGCAGTAATGCTCAATGTTACAAAAGCTGAGAGTACAGGAATGACTGGTGGTGGAAGTTTAGATTCGCTTCCTGCAAGTTGTGTAAGTGCATACGATGGTTGTAATACATGTGCAAGAACTGCATGAGGAATGTGGGCATGTACATTGATGGCTTGTGAAAAACAATGAGAAGTAAAATGTCTAAAAACAACTGATCAAACTGGTGCAAATGATCCAATCATGTGTACTATGCAATATGATCCTGTTTGTGGAAAAGATGGACAAACATATGGTAACAGTTGTATGGCAGGTGCAGCTAAAGTAGAAATTGTTGCACAATGAGAGTGTCAAAAACCTACTGAACCAGCACCTATCGCATGTACAAAAGAGTATATGCCTGTCTGTGGTTCTGTAGATGTTCAATGTATCAAAGCGCCATGTCCAGCTGTACAACAAACATATGGAAATATGTGTATGCTCAAAGCAGCAGGAAATGCAAAAGTTCTCTATGCAGGTGAGTGTGTAACAACAGCTGACCCTGATAATATGCTCAAGGCAGGAGAAGGAACAGCGTATAGAAGTGTTGCATCTCTTTTGGATAAAAGTTATTTAGCATGGACATATACTCCTATTCAAGCATTCAATTATACACAATGACTTGTTGAGAAGCTTGATCAAAAAATGCAAACATCTCGTATGAAAATGTGGATGTATAACAAACAAGTACAACTCAAAAAATTTCTTATGATCTACTTAAATCTTATTCAAAAATAAAACAATTATACATAAAAAATACATCATATTTTCTTGTTGTGGCAAACATATAATATGAACATAATATTCTATAAATAATAAAGACTTTCTCTATAAGAGAGGTCTTTTTTAGATTATAGGAAATTTAAAATCCATGGCTTGTGATCCTATAATCAGGCTAATGCTCTTCACTTCGGTCTCTTTTTATCCTGCAAGCAGTCAAAAGAGCCTCATTCAGAGGCATTTTTTGTATTCTATAAAAATAAAAGAG
>CAXYYI010000084.1:0-4509 GCA_964293055.1 uncultured bacterium
AACGTCACAACAGAAAACGGACTCCAAAAACTCAATGTGTCTATTCCAGAAAGAATAAATGTCAACTTTGATAGTGATGCAGGAGGATGTCAGGACACAACATACGATGCAACAAGATCATTAGATAGTATTTGGGCACGTTTCAACGATATGAGCTGACCACTACTCTTTCTTTGAACAAGTATTTATAGATTTCAATCATATTGTATCTTAAATCAAGATATAACAAGCTTCAAAAACTTCACCATAGCGCAAATACTAAAAATTATTATTCTATTTATGTTTATCGCTCCATTGCTAGCGCTATTATTTATCAATCTTAAAAGAATATTTTATATTTGGTTATGGATTGTCTTTGCACCAATCATTGCTCTTTTAGAGATTATGAAAGTAAAAGTAGATCTAGGAAAAATGAAAGACACATTCTCATTTAAAGAAATATTATGACTCATATTTCAACCAGTGTTTACAGTATGATGACTATCGATAGTACTCATTTTAAGTAGTGCTATGTACTATGTAATGTGATGAACACCAGGTCAAACTCCTTCAACCACACCTGTATCTCACGTGTATGGTGGTGCTGAACTTATTAGTAGTAAAGATCGTAGTAGTTTTAGTAATACTGCTGCAGGAACTGATATTACATTTGATGGTGATGTCTTCCAAGATCTAGCATGATATGCATGAGGATTTATTGGCTATATTATAATTACAAGTTTTACAATTATGTTACTATGGGCCATTGTAAAAATGAGTGTCAGTGGTTCTAAGATTGCTAGTAGTACATATAATAGTATAACCTCATTAGGAGAAAAAATTGTATGATGATTACCAATTATACCAGTCGGTAGTGGGAAATCTGTATCACTATCATCACTTGGTAGTCTTGATAATACATTTAATCAACTTGGTACATGATTGACAAATAAACTACAACAAAAGAGTACACAAAATATTCAAAACAGCTTCTATGAGTCATGATTGTGAAAAAAACTCCAAGAGACATATGGATTTGAATACAAAAAAGATCGTAGCATATCTTGAGACCTTCCACTTGTTGATAGTGAATTTACAAGCGTCAAAGGTATGACTGAACTCATAGAAAAAATGAAAGGGAAAGCAACAAATAGTAAAAAAGTTGAATATATTGATCCACAAAGTAAAGAGTTTTTGAAAGGTGCTGCAAATATTATTCTCAAAAATCCAACTCTCAAAACACAACTTGGTACAGCACTTAACACAGGAAGTAATGGCAGCATAGTTATTTCAGGCGATGCATGGAAAAACATAACAGCTGATCAACTTATTGATCCTTCAAGCGATTATGGTAAAGGATTTATGCAATATCTTAAATTATGATTCAATGGAGAACTGACTGGGCCTGATTGAAAAATCACTGCAAATAAGATAATCCCTAATAATCTTCCTAAAGATTTCACCATCTATAAGAAAAATAAATAATACACAACCCTACATCTAAAAAAATCAGCTCCGACTAAGAAGAGCTGATTTTTTATAATTCCCCATCACTATACTGTAGTATTATTTTTTTCGCTATCCCATTCTTACTCACAGTTCTAATTGATCTAATGACTCATGAATTTGTGCGATTTCTTGTTGTTTCTCTCTTTCAAGTGTCTGCATATCATTATCATACTCTTTATCGAGTGCTAGTATTTGTGGATATTTTTCGACAATTTTATTGTTCTGTGGAAGATATGTATGCGTCTCCATCCAACACTCTGGGAAAGATTGTGGTTTATTTTTTTGGATATAGTCTGCTGTACGGACAAGTGCATCAACTGAGAACTCACCATTTGTCCCACAAAATGATAACAAAAACATTTGAAATGATATTTTTCACGATCAGTCTACGGGTGTTGTTTCAAGACTTTGTCCTGAAGGGACAAAAAGTTGTTGTTCTTTTGGAAGTCACTGGTATGCAGTGTATATATCTTCCAGCGCACTCGTACATTTTTCTACAGTTTGTGCAGATTCATGTTGTAGCATATCACGCATTACAAAAACTGCTTCTAAGTCTTTATGTGTATTACGATCCAAAAATGGAATATCTCCATGGACATATGCAGATAAGTCATTTTTCACACCAGTCATATTATACTGACTCTCGATACCACCAATTTGTTGCATCATATGATCTGCATATTGTGTCATTTGTAAAACATGCGCCATAGATCCTGTTAGGACATTATATGATACTTGTTCATCTTGTGATACAAGATCATGTGTTGGAGTTTGTAGAGATGTTGGATTTTTGAGTTTATTCACGAACATAGTTGTATGCTGTTCAATATTTGTACTACTTTTTGCTACCATATCATACATAGATGGCATAGATCACGTCAATACTCTTTGTCTTTTTTGAATAATCAATGGGTTGTCAGTTTGATCTGCATTATCTCCATGTTGTGCAAAAAAGTCTGTAATTGTAACCTCTTTCCCATCTGCTGAAATTTTTGCCTCTCACTCAAGTCACGTTTGTGTATGATACTTCATAGTAATTGTTCCATCTTTTTCATAGACAATAGCGTCTTCTTTTGTATCCATAGTTACCACCTCACCTCCTGCTTTCAATAATCACGAAACATATCCAAAATACTCCTTCATGACATCGTATTTTACTGTATTTTTCGTTTGTGGTAAAAACACATTCTCAATATATGTATCAAATATTTTTTGACATGCATCTTTTTTTTCTGGTGATATAGTATCTATGTTTTTACAATACTCTACCATATCGGTCGATGTCAGTTTTGTATCTGATTGTTGTGGATATTGTTGCAAAATATCTATAAATATCTTTTTTATATCATCATCTTGTAGTGACTTTCCTATGCTACTACGGATACTATCTTTCTGATCTTTTCCTAACCATTGTGATCCAAATAAATCTTGATGCTCCATAAAAAGTGTATCTACCACTCTAGCAGGTCATTGTGGTTTTTCAAAATCCGCTGAGAATCTATCATAGACATTTTCAAATGATGTACCTGAATTAGAACTTTTATACTCCTTACTCTTGTCTATTCAGTCAATACTACTATATCATGAAACATTACTAGATTCTACTCACAAACGACGTGCAATACGTTGATCTGATTGAATATATGCATCAAAAACAGAACGATCAGTATTTGATAGAGATTGTGTAAATCATGATTTTTTATCCTGAAATTGTTTACTCGTCAAATATTGAAATGCAATATATGTATCATATGTAAATCACTTACTTTGTTGGATATCAGTAAGTGATCAATAATTTTTTGGATGCGATTTTTTAAATTTTTGAAAGTCAGCTGATGTATCTTTATTTGCTTCAAGTACCTTTGCCAATGCCTGCAACTTTTTATGTTGTGCTACTACTTCTTCAAGATGCGTTTTATAATCTGACACTAATAATTTTCATCCATTTGTCCCTACTACTGTTCAATACTCAATCAAAGCAGTCGCAATCATAGATTGCGGTACTCACTTTGCAACAGACTTTGAACTACGCATAAACTGTATTACATCTTTTTGATCAATACCAACAAATACCTTTTCTATCTTTTTCTTCCATTCACTAGAAATATTAGGGTACTCTTTTTGCAAAACGGCAGAAAGTGTCTCATTTCCCTTTTTATTTTTTTTAGTTTCTATGGATGTTGAATCAAACGTATCATGTCACATACATATAAGTATAGCCAAAATAGTAAATTTTGCAAAATTTGGCATCTACTCTACTTATTTGTTATATTACATCATTATATATTATTGTGGTATTACTAACTTAGATATGAAATACGAATGATAAAGCCGAGAGAATTTGCAGGGCAAGTGAATATGATGGCTTATTTACTCTTTTTCCGCAACACCCTCGAGGCGTATCATTCGTTTCATATCATTATTGCTATCTTTTATTAGCAACACCACTCTTGATAATACTCATATGCAAGCTTCATAAAATCCTTCATATTATAAATATATAGATTTATCACAAATTGCAGATGATTTCCCCTTGCATTTCTCTATACAATTAGTATACTCACACACATTGCTACATAGTTTTGTGTAGCTACAACAACCCAAGACAGCAGGTGTTTTGATGAAAATCAATTGTAAAACCCGCCGAGGTACAGTAGTTATATATCATATCAATATTATGTTACCATAGTATATGTATGTCGTAAAACTTCTTTCCTCCTTGGAAAGTTTTTTTATATCTGAAATGAGAAGCCGCAATGGCAATTACGAAACAACAAAAATTCGACCTCGTCTCTGGTTATGCTAAAGACCTTGCAAGCGCAAAGAATGTTGTTCTTGTGAAACAGTCTGGTATCGCTGTAAATGACAGCAACTCATTGAGAATGTCTCTTGCTGAAGTAGGAGGTAAGTTCAATGTAGTAAGAAAAAGATTGTTCATTAGATCAGTTGCTGATGCAGGTTTGGAAACAGTAGCTCATGAGCTATTGGATGGTGCTGTTGTAGCACTATATGCCACAGAAG
>CAXYYI010000085.1:0-4439 GCA_964293055.1 uncultured bacterium
AACAGTTTCCATACGCAGCATATTTTTCTGCACTCCAAAAAGAAGCTGAAAAAAAATGAATTGATCCTGATGAGTTATGATGGTCTATCGACAATACAATATGAGAAATTACCGCAACAACCCATGATACAAAAATCGCTCATCTTGTATCAGTTCTTCACAACAAAACCCTTATGTATCTTTTAGATAGTACACCTGAAAATTTCGACGCAAAAAGACTCTTAGAACACTTGTATACTATTGCTCCCATCTGGGAAAACATGGTATGAATCAATGAAAATGATCCAGAATATGACATGGATGCTGACATGAGAATAAGTCCAATTATTGAAAAACTACTCATACAGAAAGAGTCAATTGATACTGGTACACCATATACATATGATCAAATTATTGATACATATATCGTCACATTGAATGAAGCAAAAGATTCAAATATTAATAAAAAAATGAAACCATGATTTCATGTAGCATCTACTTTTGGTCTTGTGTATGCATGTTTCTTACAAAATCAAAATTTTCAATGAGTGATTGATGCAATACAAATTTGATATGATACAGACTCACAAGGTGCTGTAATAGGTAATATGATTGGTGCTCTTCACTGACCATTTTACGATCAAAAATATATTGATTGACTCAAAGATAAAAAAGATATTCAACAATCTCTAAAAAAATTCCACTATACTGTATGAAAAAAAATAAATACATGAAATGCATGGGCACTCATCAAAAACTATCTCACATATGGGATATAAAAGATTTTACATATACGAGTTATTATGAAAGATATAATATTATATACAGATATATGAGATGATATAGACGATACGCTTGCACTAAGGTTTGCAAATATATCATGAAAAATACGTTCTTTGATTATTGTACTAAGTAGCCATGATACAGATAAAAGAGTTGCTGCACGAGATGGTATAAAACAATATATAACTATACCTTATTCTATTATCGTATGAAGTGATCATGATTGTGACAAACAATTATTAGATCTTATTAATCCTACTACACTATATGACATACTCTGAATTGGGCCACTCACAGAGTGCGCAAGACATATACGTGACAATATCATTCCTCATAAAAATATAGCATCTGTCACACTCCAAGCATGAATTACACCCACACAAAACGGTTGGTCATTACATGAAGAAAGTCGAAATCTCAAAACAGATCTCAAAGCAGCACAATTTTTTGATAGTTCATTTTTAGAGTATAATATTCCTATCAATTGGATTGGAAAATATGCGGCATATGAAATAGGATTATCAAAAGAGCGAATGCACAACCTTACAATCAGCGATTACTCATGATTTGGGACACATATCAAACAACAAGCATATCATCGACAACAAATCTTCTCACAAAAAAATCCTCAAAAATATAATGAAATTTATTGATCTCATCCAAATATCATTTCATTTCCCTATGATCTTATTGCACTTCTGACGATTCTCTATCCTGATTTATTTTATTGGGAAGAATATATATGATATAGGACAATCTGACATATACCATGAAAACGATTAAAAGAGGAAGTATTTTTATTATTAGGTAGTGAGAGAAACTAAGACATATTTGTAACACAATTTTATAGTTACAAAAAAGCTCCTTTTAAAAGGAGCTTATAATTTAGTCTTTAGACCATGAACTATACAATGATGCACGGGCGGCAAGTTCTCTAGTATAAAGAACGTTTTTTGTATTACAGTACGTCTGTAAAATACTCGCAAAAGACGTGGATAAAGCTATGTCCTGAAACGTCAATGTGACAATATTAGTAGTTGTAATATCTGCATTATGGTGTATGATATGTATTTTTGTACCATATACAGTAATATTGTCCGGATCTAAAAGAATTTGAGCATACTTCTCATTGTCATAAACGACAATATAACATTTATACACTTCTTGAAACCCATTAATATCATAGCTACCTTCTGAAGAAGTTTTGATACCAATCATAGTAACTTTTTTTTGTGTCGTATTCATAGATATGAATACTTCACCATAAGTATCTTTTTGAGAAGACACAGGAAATAGTTCATGACATACTGCCGGTGATTTATTATACATATAGTTTTCTATAGTATAATTTTCACTAATCACAATCGACAGAAATACTTCATTACATACTACCGGTTGTTGGGCAAAGGCATTATTACAAGTAATTAATACTAGTAATAAAATAGATAATTTTTGTGTAATGTGTTTCATTTTTTCTAAATTTTATTTGTTATGGCAATATTATATAGATACAATATTCAAAAGCAATATATATATTGACTTTATATATAATTATATATATAATATTTAAGCTATAAATAAATATAAAATAACATAAAATTTAATAATTATGAATAAAACAAATGTTTTCGCTTATGATGGCGACGGGATAGGTCCCGAAATTACTAATGCGATTGCAAGAATATTACAAGCAGCTGGTGTCCCTATTGATTTGGATATAGACCCAAATATCGCAGTAGGAGAACGCGCATTGGCAAAAGGACTTACGACAGTTTTACCTAAAGAGTTCATTAACAAATTTAAACATGCTCCATACGGAGTTATGCTAAAAGCACCCCTTGGTACACCCAAAGGTGGTGGCTTTGAAAGTATCAACGTTCAAGTTAGACGTATTTTTGATCTTTATGCCAATATCAGACCAGCAAAGTCTATACCTGGTGTAGAAGTTACAAGAAGCGACTATTTGCCTCGTCTTACAGTTGCAAAAGGAAATCCTAAACATGCTATTAATAAATTAATACATGAATATACCAACAACATGGTTGTTCAAAAATCAGTAACCAGTTTTGTTATAACCAAAGATATATACATTGATGCACTCAGAAAAGCAGCACAAGATGCTTTGCAAAATGGAAATCACAAGGTGACATTAGTACACAAAGCCAATATCATCAAAGCTTTTTCTCTCGCACTCAATGCATTAGAAGAAGTCAAAAAAGAATTTCCAAGCATAACTTTCGAAGAGATCATTATTGACAACTTCTGCATGCAGATGCTCATAAATCCTCATCAGTTTCAAAACATTGTACTACCACAAATGTTTTTAAACATCTTCATGGGAATACATAATGGGTATAGAGGAAAACAATTAGGTAGTAAAAGTCGACCATGGGGAAGCTGTTATGAGCATATTGACTTAGTTCTTCTTCGTGAAAACACTGAAGACCTGTATTCAAATCAAGTTGTATATGATAATGAGCAAAATCCCACTTCTGCTAGTGTGGAATTCTCTGTGTCCGATTATGGATATAAAAGAATCTTTGCAGCTGCAATCAAAGAAGCGGCAAAAAAAGGAAGTAAAAAAATCACATATGTCCATGATAGTCACACATTTCATGCATATGAAATGGGGCAAGAGATTCTTAAGACTATTATAGCGGATCATCCGGAATATACTTTTGAAACAGTAGATGTCATGTCTTATGTCGACAGAGTCATCGACGATCCATCTCAATTTGAGATTATAGTGACAACTAATATGCTTGGCGATATTCTCTCTGACTTACACGCAGGTTTAGTTGGTGGATTAGGTGTCACTGGTAGCGCAAACGTAGGCGATAGATTCGCTATGTTTGAAGCTGTCCATGGCACTGCACCTATGATTGCCGGTCAAAATAAAGCAAATCCAACTGCTCTATTAATGGCAACTATCATGATGTTACGTCATATTGATTTAGGTCAATATGCTGACACAATTGAAACTGCTCTCTTAGAAACACTTAAAAATTCAGACACACAAACTGGTGATTTAGGTGGCCCTTTGGGGACACGAGAGTTTGTGGCAGCAATTGTGAGAAATTTACAATTATGTGAAACCGTTAAATAATTATAAAATGCAAATAAGTAAAATCATGTTTCAAACTATTGTTAGTGTAATAATAGGTTTGATCGTTTTAGTTTTCATATTAGCTATAAGCTTATGTAAGACTGAGAAGAAAGTTCAAGAACTCGAAAAAAAACTTGAAACCACAACTAGTCAACCTTCTGTTGACTATCATACACAACCGCCTTGTGCTGGTTGTTAAAGTAAATTAATTTAATTACAAAAAGAGCCCGTTTCCGTGGCTCTTTTTTTATTATTACAATATTTTGCAACCAGATTTTCACTCAATTACTCTACACCTCTCATTTCAATTTTCCAATCATCTGTAATGCCTGCATTGGTGTCATATTATTTGGATCAAGTGTATCCAAAAGACGTTTGATACGATCTAATTCTGTTTTGGCATTGATTGATTCACGATCTATTTCCATTGCAAAAAGCGGCATTGATGTTGGTTGTATTGATGTAGCTTGTGAAGATCAAGTATAAGACATATCAGCATGTAATCCTGAATCTTTGTGACTCACTGCTTCTTGTTCATGAAATGCGAGATATTTTTTTGCTGTATCAACTA
>CAXYYI010000086.1:0-4434 GCA_964293055.1 uncultured bacterium
GAGATCAATTAATGACCTCTTTTATTTAACAAGAATGGTGGTTCAGACCGGGATAGAACCGGCGACACATGGATTTTCAGTCCATTGCTCTACCTACTGAGCTACCGAACCAAATGGCGGTCCAGACGGGGATCGAACCCGCGGCCAGAGGATCCACAAACCTCTGCTCTACCACTGAGCTACGAGCGCCATACCATTACATGTAGTATGAATTACACATAATACAATGCAAGGTAGTATATTGATTATTGCTTCCGTTGCAACAGAAAATTTACCTATTCTATCTTTTAAGCACTACTCTGTCGTTGTTGTACGAAAGTATATCCTTGATTTTAACGTAGGTAGTGTATCAGACCACATCGGTGAATTCTTCAGTATAACAGAACTAATTTCAGGATATGAAAGAATAACTTTTTTAGCTTCTTCTGTAGATAGTCATGCAATTTTTGTTGTAATTTGTGATTTAATATGATTATAATCTTGTTTGAAATCATATCACCAAACTGCACTTACTTTTGTTGGCACAACAATATAGTCCTGCATTTTATAAGTATCATAAAAAGTGGCAGTATTTTTCTGTAAACTTATAAGCTGTCTTGTTTGAGATGGTCTTTGTTTTACATAAGAATCAACTCATTGCATCAGATCATGCCAAATAACATATGGATATCTATATGTCACAGTAACTTTCCCTTCAAGTATATCAATCTGTTGTCATGAACTAGCATTGATATCATATTGTATATTTTCAATCTTCATCATATCATTTAGTGGTAATAAGAAACCATCTTCATCATGAAATTCTTGCTTGATAATGATTTTTTTATTATCACCAGTTATTGCTGTTTCAAGTTTCTGTTTTATAAGTGATATATCATCGTCCGTTACATATCCTCATTTTTTTGTATATCATCATTGAAATCATGTAAGGACATTACCATATACTGCTCACAAGATAGCACTTTGATTAAGGTTTTTGATAAGCATTCTAGTTCATGATCCAATATTTCATCTCTCACCAATAATATTTCAATCTTTATCTTTATCTGCTGCAGTCACTGCCAAACGCATAACAGCAGGATTCTGACGAGATCATGGAGGTAATACAAACGAGTAGTTTGCTAAAAAAATCAATCCATCATCCGTAATAAATTGTGTTCATTGCTTGAGAGTAAACTTGATAGGCAATGTATTTGTCACAGTAATATCTCACGCAGATGGACGAGATAGATACTGCAAAGATTGTAGTGGCACAGATAACGTATGAGTATGAGTGATAGAACCAACTTGATAGGGAACAGTAATATAGTTTGTTTCTAAACTATCTTGTAATCAGGTTGTTCCTGCAGCATAATAACGAAAATTATAGACAACATCCTCGACACTATATGCTGGTTGCAATAAAATTGTTGTACTTGGTACAAGGAATTGATACATAATATAAATAATAGCACCTATCCCAATAATTTCTCATGCAATAAAAATATATGATATAGTGCTCTTTTTTGTAAAGACTGAGAGATGAAATTTTTTAAAATTGAAGAGTAGCATACCAAACATATGCATTGCATGCAAAATACGATTTGGTGCATGATACTCATAAGGCATATTATGTTCTTCAAAGTATTTTTTTGCCTTTTGATGTTTACATACACAAGTATATTTTACTCCTTTGTCTTTCAACAATGTATCTATTTGTTTTCACCACCAAGGATGATCAAAAAAAGAGTTTTGATGATCAATATACAAAAAAAGAGGCTTCCCTTTTGAAACTTTTTCAAGTGATTTCATTATTTTATAGAGAGTATCTTCTTTTGTGAAGAATAATTTCATGACTATCTTTTTTTAGGAGTATGTAAGAACTGTACAAAAAAGTAGAGCGATAGAAACAATGATATATAATTTTTGATATCAAGTGTTAGTTCTCATATTTGCAATACGAGATGTCTTGCATAATGTTCTCATATAAAAATAAGATTTAAACCAAAGAACAGTACTGCAAATCCAAGATATCACCATACTTTATTTTTTTGGCTAAATTTATGTGCTAACCACACACCAATATACGTCAAAAATCCAAGAATAGACACAAGAATTCATAATGGTACAACACGACCAAAGTTTGTTCGAGCACTATCATTGAGCAGTGCAACTACACCATACCAAGCATCTGTTGTTTTACCAATAAATGTATCTCATAATAGAAGAAATAGACCTAATGGAATCAATGCTGCTGCAAAACTATAAAAGAAAACATCAATCCACTTATAGTATTCTGTCTTCATAAAAATATTTTTAAAAAACTTACGCCATGCAAATATTGCTCATACTATAAGTCCAATAAAATGGAAATGATATCCATATGGTGATAAAAGAGCTCACAAAGTTGCAAATGAACGTAGTGGAAACCAAATTCATTTTTCTAATGCCAAACCAGCCCAATTTCCTAACAAATATGATGCTATGAGTAAGGTAGGTAACCAGAAAAACAGTTTACTAAAGTGTAACTTATATTTTTTTGCAAAATATCGAGCTGTTCATACAAAAATAAATGCACTCACAACAATACCAATTCCAACAGCATATATTTTATGTCATTGGACGATAAAATAGGGATACATGAGATTAATGAAATAATAAAGCAATAGAATTTCTATCTTAAGTAATCAACAATTTTTGTTTCTCTAATACCAACAACACGAATAATACCTGGATAGTCTAGTTGGTCTTCTACTTTAATAGCAACATTTTTCAAAAGAACTTGTACTCACAAGTCATCGATTTGTTGCGGATTTACAAAAATCATAATTTCACGTCAAGCTTGCATAATATGTACTTTATCAACTCAATCAACACTTGCAATCAATTTCTCTAGCTCTCACATTCTTTCTACAAATACCTCTTTACTATTGAATCTTGCTCATGGACGTCACGCAGAAATCGCATCTGCTGCGGCAACAACCCATCAGATAGATGATGTTAGTGGAATATCATAATGATGTGCTTCTGCTGTGTTGACAATAATTTCATCAAATCAATACTTTCTCAAAATATCAGCACCAACTTTAGTATGAGATTGCCCATTTTCTGTAGCAATCTTCCCAATATCATGCAATAATCAGGCTTTTTTTGCTTGCATAGTATCAAGCCCAATTTCTGCTGCAACTGCCTCAGCAATCTTAGCAACCTCTATAGAGTGTATCCATAGATTTTGTCCATATGAATAACGGAAGTGGAACTGCCCAATCATGCGAACAATATCTGGTTTCATCATAGGAATATTAAGCATAGCAAGAGCTTCTTTACCTTTTTCTATAAGAAGGTTTTCTAGTTGTTGCGTCACATCATGATATGTTTTTTCAATATAGACTGGATTAATACGTCAGTCTTTCAAGAGACGTTTCAGCATTTCAACAGCTATAAAACGTTTTTCATTATCATATGATGATAATTTCACAATCAGTGGTGTATCATCAATAAGCAATTCTACACCTGTAATTTTTTCAAAATATGCAACATTACGTCATTCACGTCAAATAAGTTTTCATTTCATATCTTCACTTGGTAATTCAACCAATGAAACAGTAAATTCACTCACAGAATTCATACTAATACGAGGAAGAACTTTTGCCAAAATTTCTGCAGCATCTTTTTCTGCTTCTTCTTGTTTGAGTGTATGAAATTTTTGCAAAAACGTCACAACATCTTGCTTAGACTCTGTTTCAACACGAGCAAAGAGTTGTTCTCTTGCTTCCTCTGGTGTCAATCAAGCTACTTGTGAAAGTTTTTGTTTTTGCTCTTCAATAACTCAATCTAGAAGTGCATCTTTTTGTCACAATGCTTCTTTTTGTTTTTCTAACATATCGAGTTTTTGATCTATTCTTTCTTCTTTTTGTGTTAGACGATTTTCTAATTGATCAATCTTTTGCATTCTTCTTTCTGATTCAGAATGTGCTTTATCAATCATATCTTTTGATAAAGATTCTGCTTTTCTATATCTTTCTTCTGCTCTTTTTACAATACCTCATGCAATATAATCTGCTTTGTCTAATTTTGTTTGTAATTCATCATTTTTTTTCTTTCGAACTTGTCCATAAAAAAAGTACCCTAGCATAGCACCTACCAATAGTGCTCATACAGGTAAAAGTGTTGTGTATAATGAAGACATCTATAGATATTTTGCGTATAAATAAACTGACATTATACACTATACAAAACTATATATATTTTACAAGCTTAGATTAAGAATGATTTTCTGTATTTTCTTACGCAAAATTTTCTACAAAATGCAAGAAAACACCTCATACTTTTTGGACATCAACGACGCGCAAAGTAGTAGTTTCATCAAGATAGATTGTTCCTGTATCTGCAATTTCTCCCCCACCTTCTGCATAAAACGGTGTTTTATCAAAAATCAAAACTCTTTGATCATCG
>CAXYYI010000087.1:0-4336 GCA_964293055.1 uncultured bacterium
CATCTCTACGACAATGATTCAGTAACCAATCGACAAAGACAACGTATCTATACAAAGCGTGATGAAATGCTTGCGCAAGAAACATGGGATGATGCAGCACTTATTGATGGTATGACACCAACAATGCGTGAAATTCAACAATTTATACCAGAAGTGATTGATACGATGTTGCTGAATTATGCTTCATTGGAACTATCACAAGATGAAATACTAGAAAACATCCAACAGGAATTTGGACTTTCAGCAATCCCTTCATATGATGAAGCGCAAGCTAAGAAAATGGTAGGAAGCAAGAAAGGTCAATGATTCCGTGATTATATTCTCAACTATATAACAGAATTCTATACACAACACTTGCACAAATGAGATCCTCGTGCGGTTGATGCTGCAACTCGTATGGTATATCTTACAACAATTGATAAGTACTGGGTAGACCATATTGATGCAATGCAATATCTTCGTGATAAGGTAGGATTGTATGGGTATGCGCAACAAGATCCATTGATTATGTATAAGCAAGAAGCATTCAAGAAATTTACACAACTACTGCATAGTATCAAACAAGATACTCTTGCAATTATCTTGAGAAGTGATTTTTCTAACGCAAATATAAATAGTATTCAACTTGGAACACAACAAGCAGATGCTGACGTTATGGCAAAAATTCAGGAAGCCGCGCTTACTGCGCCTGCATATGAACCACAAGCTATGACACAACCATGATTTGACGCTACCGCGAGCGCTTCGCGCTATGAAAAAGCCTTCACATCAACTGATGATATCGAAGTAATTGATATGTCATATACAACAGCACCTGCAGGCACACTCACAGCCAAAAAAGAATATGGTCGCAATGATCTTGTTGTTGTGATCTCACCAAATTGAGAAGAAAAAGAAATGAAATATAAAAAAGCAGAAGAACTGATAGCTCAAGGATGGAGAGTGAAATAAGGATAAACTTTTATATAAAATAAAAATATCAGTTAATATGCCATCATGGGTACCATTTATTATTGGGTTAGTGATTTTTGAGACTATTGCAGATATATGAGCAAAAGAATTTGAGTTAACAAATTCATGGATATGGTATGCATGAGCACTTATGGCTTATGTGCTAGGTAATGCATTATGGCTTTTTGCTATGAAAAAGTGAGTAGGTCTATGAAGATGAACTATTTTGTTTGGAGTTATTACTACAATTGTTACCTTATTAATTGCATATGTTTACTATCGTGAACCAGTTAATACGACCAACATAATTTGAATTATTTTATGTTTAGTATGATTAGTTTTGGTAGAACGATAAAATAATTTACATTATTAAATATAATATTGATGACACAAGATCAAGATATAACTATGGAGGAAAATCAAACTAACTGAGACAAGAGTTTGGAAGACGTATTGGAAGAAGTGGCACAGGAAAAGAATCAACAAAGTGAACAACAAGATCAAATCGCAATCTTAGAAAAACAACTTAAAGACGCTGAAGAAATTGCAAAGAAAGCACAGTATGATTATATTATGCTGAAAGGGGAGTTTGATTCGTATGTGAGAAGAGTAGAATGAGATAATAAAGAAGCAAAAGTACAACAACTTGTTGATTTGACAAAGAAACTGACACCAATTATTGACCAATTAGGGCAATCTGTCAGTCATATGCCAGCAGATTTGCAAGAAAATACATGGGCAGCAGGTGTAAAACTCACATATGACAACGCAATCAAAATTTTGCAAGGTATGGGTATCAATCTGATTCCTACAATTGGGCATGAACCAGATATGGAATTGCATGAGCCACTTTCAGTGGAGCCAACAGAAGATGAAACGCTCAAAGGTAAGATTATTAAAGAGTTTCAACCATGATACGTTTATGAAAAAGATGGTGTTAAGAAGGTAGTTACTGCTGCAAAAGTAATTGTGGGGCAGTAGCGAGTAAATATGTATTTTTTGAAAAAGAAAACCCCGTAGAAGATACTACGGAGTTTTTTTATATTGGACTGAATACCAATATGAGATTAATGAGGAAATGACAGAGTGTAGAACTATAAGTTGCCGCTAAAATACTATATAGTATGCCTTTATCTTTTTTTATCATAAATACTTGAATCCATACCCAGAAGAGTATAAGACCAGCAATACCTTGTATAAATATATTAACTATATTTCCATGGAGGTAGCCAAATATTGCAGATGAGAGTATTATAGTATATACAAAGAATTTTTTGTATATTTTACTGTTGTTTTCATCTATTTTCCCTAAAACAACACCTATAAAGAGTATACACATACATGCTATTAGTGGAAATAACCGAAATACTATTTCTTCCCAGATAGCTCCAAATGGTAAATAGAGTATAAATTCCAGAGTACTTATTCCCATACTATCTGCTGAACCGGTTGATTTACTTATACCAGAAGCTGTTTCAGTTGGAATGTTTTGAGAGAAATAGATTATTATTTGTTTTGCTAATAAAAGCCATATAACAGCAATTATTGTTCCCTGTAAAATAATATGATAATGATCTTTTCTAATTATATTTTTGTCTTTCATTATATTGTTTTTTTAGTTAGTACCTATATGATAACTATATGTCAATAAAAATCTATACTTTCTCGTGCTAACCATTGGTAAGCGGAAAATTGGTATAATTTCTTGGTTTGTGTTAACAAAACAGTATATATAGGATATATATATGCTGTTTTTTGTAGGTAGTTACTGCAATTACACAAAAAAATAAAAAAAGTATCAAAATTTTTGACAAATATGAAAATTTATATATTATATAAATACACACAAGAGGTCATTGACATGATATAGTGACTACAAGGCACCGGGCCCGATGACTAAGTCATACAATTGCGTATGAGATTATACTTTGCGTATGATTTGTCTTTCACCCTCGCCGTGCGACACTTACCATCCTTTTCTGCCTGGTCCTTGTCATCACTGTATCGTTCATATTCCTGTGTGTTCTATAGCTTCTGGCTTCGTGCCCAAGCTATACAAAAAAACTGCCATCTCGTATGGCGGTTTTTTTTGATATTTTTGATATGTAATAATGGCGTATATTCTCATTTCGACCGAAGGTCGATTGCGAAGCAATAGGCAGTGATTTATAAGAGCGTGTATATATTTATATTACCACGGTAAGTTTGCTTCTGTGACATTTTTTCATGAAACACATCCAAATGTTTGTCCACGTTTTGTTGCTTCAGCTGCGTGAGCAGAGAAGATTGTGCTAGGTGTGTATGAGACATTCCATTTTTGTGCTATACCAAGCATAACGAAATAGACATTACATGAAACAATATTTTGTGGATTAACTCCTAGTCCATAGAATCTGCTACTATATCAAGCTTTGAATGCTGTATATAGGTCGCTTGTTCTTGGTATGTTTGTAAATTTGACATCTGGTCCAGCTGCTGAAAGTCCATATGTGTTTACAATTGCTGGGACTACTTGTGCAAATGATAGTGCTTTTGTTGTATCTTTATTTGGATTAGCAGTATTTTTTGATGGTTCTGATGAAGAAGTAGTATTTTCTCATCCTGTATTTTCTGATGTTATATCTCAATTTGTTGCTCAACTAGTATTTTCATTATTGCTTGTATCTTGTGTATTTCATGAGTTTGCCGCTGGAATATCTGTGAGATTGTTTGCTCCGCTTGTTGTGTCTGCATTATCACCACTAGTTGTACTTGGTGCAGCTGCTTTTGGCACACTGATGAGGTTTGTAAAGATTTGTGGTATATCAGTGAGAAGTGATTGTCCATTGTTTGATCCAAGAACTACTCGCCCTGCTCATGCAACGATCAGTAGTCCAAATATTTTCCCAAGTGAGTGTACCCATGTGTTTTTTATCCCATGTATAGCGCTTGCTACTATCCAATACACAACTCATGCTGTTGTTAAACCTAAAGCTAAGTTACCAAGTGTATCGTGTCATCCTAGAACATATGCAAGTAATCCTCAAACAACAGCGAGGAATCATATTGCTCAGAAGTAACTATTGTGAGTTTCAAAAGCACTCATAGCGCCTCTGACATGTCACTTTCCATATGAAAATATTTTGTGAGAGAGTGGAGATTTTGTTTGTTGTTGTGTTTGGCTTCGTAAAAGAATAAGAGCGAGGTTACATAATCATACGAGTACTAACCATTGTCGCCCAGTAATAAGACCAACTGCGATTGGTTCTACCCCCATAAAAAGTGCTAATAGCATACTCCAATTGCGTTCCATGATATATCACAACAAAAGCTAAAATACCTATGGTTGTGATATAGTGTTTTTGTCTGTATATGCAAGCGAGAAACACAGTAAATCCGATAACTA
>CAXYYI010000088.1:0-4333 GCA_964293055.1 uncultured bacterium
TGGTCTATATCTCCGCCTTGGCTTTTAGCTTCAATATCTTCTTTAATCAAATCTTGCATAGGTTTTCGATTGGCTAGGTATGTCCCGATAATGTTTTTTGCTATATTATCAGAAAATACATGTGTTTTTATACTATCTAAGAAAAGAAAAAATGATTCTTGAGAAAAAGGAGTATGTGTAATATCTAGTGTTCCTATATTTGTCGATGCAAGAATATAATTTACGATATATTTAGCAAGAGTAGAAGGATCGTATCATTTTTCTATACCAGTTTCAAAGAGTGTTGTGATAAACTTATCAGTTAAGATACCATTGATATATTCTTTATGGAATCCATATGAATCTCTATAGCGATTGATTTTATCAGCAATAGTTTCTCAGATAAGATGCTTACTGATAGTGGCAATTGTCTCATCATAGACTACTGGTGGAAGATCTGGTTCAGGGAAGTAACGGTAATCTAGTGCATTTTCTTTACTTCTCATAAGAAAACTAGTATTTGTTTGCTCATTCCATCATCTTGTTTCTTGGTCAATTGTTTTTCCTGCTTCCAAAAGTGCACTTTGTCTCTCAAACTCATATGCAATTGCTTTTTTGATACTACTAATAGAATTCATATTTTTGATTTCTACCTTTGTACCAAATTCTTCAGTTTTACTAATTGATATATTTACGTCGCAACGCATTTGTCATTTATCCATTTGTGCTTCAGAAATGTTATAATACTGGAGTGTGCGTTGAATCTCTCTGAGAAAACCATGTACCTCATCAGCACTATGAAAATCAGGTGCAGTTACGATTTCTACAAGAGGAGTACCTGCACGATTAAAATCTAGTAATAGTTCTCAATTAAAATGCGTGGTTTTTGCAGTATCACATTCAAGATGGGCTTGTAGAATTGTTGCTTTTTTAGTTTCACTATAATCAAGTGAATGATATGTTACTTGTCCATCAATATTGAGTGGTTTCGTAAATTGTGTGATTTGATATCACATAGGAAGATCTGGATAGAAGTATGATTTTCTATCAAAATGAGAGAGATTTTGTTGTGTACATCATAATAGTATTCCAAGTGCTCCTGCTTTTTCAATACACTCTTTGCTAAGTGTGGGAAGCGCTCAAGGCATACCCATACAAGTTGGACATACATGAGTATTTGCAGGTAGTGTATCAAAATCTTGTTCGTTATGACAACGACAAAAAACTTTACTATCCGTAAGAAGTTTGGCATGTATTTCTAATCCAATAGTAAGTTTGTATGTCATGATCTATAAACCTAGTTCTGAAAGGATAAATGAACCAAATCTTTTCCAGTTAAGTATATCTTGTTTAGTTACTTGAGGTTTGTGTACAACAACGATAGAGTGGAAGATTTTTTGTCTTACAGTTGCTTCATCCCAACGATCTTGTTGTGGAATATTGAGTGACGGTTTGCTGTATACATACGACACATGTTTTCCTACAATGAAGAAAGGTAAGTCCGTACTATATAATTTTGCGATAAGTGGCTTGATACTATACTGTACTGATAGAGAAGATTGGAAGTAATCTTTAATTTGATTTGCTAAATTTGGATTAACATAAAGTGAAGGATTATTTAGTGGATCATCAGTCAAAAACAGTGATGATATATCTTTTTTTACTCATAATGCCAAGGTTTGTATTGTGATATCGTATTCTTTCTTTTGCAGTGTCTCAGTATACTCTTTTGCATCTTCTTTTCCGATAAATTCTACATAGTCTAACAGTCCTTCTTGTTCCATAATATTTTTCATAATTGCTGCTATATGATTTTGTACTGGGTCTTGTGTATAGTAAAGGATACTAATACGACCAGATCATACTCCTGTAATAGTAGATTTATCAGTTATTCCTGTTGGATACTCATCAAAAAGGAAATGCTCTTTGATAATTGGTAATTTGTTTTCTGGAAGATAGAGATATTTGTTTAATAGTCCTATCATGTTTTTTCTTCCATAGATACTGAGTTTCCCACGTTGCATATTGAAGAATATTCATACATAATCATTCGTGATAACTGTACCAGTTTTATATCATGGTATCTCATTCGAACCAATATATAAGTCGATAATTCCTGGATTATCTTGAATTTTATCCCATGTAGTATTTTTAACTTGATAGTATTTGAGCCACGTTTTTTCACACTTTCAAGTGTCAAAGATTACACTATTTTTATCACGTGATGATGATAATGTTGCGCAACCATTTGTAACTGGTGTTGCAGTAAATTTTGTGGTATACCAGTTCCAATCTTTATCTCCAACTATATGTGATGGAAGAATAAAATTGGTAAAGAATTGAATGTTGTCTTTAGATGCACGTGGAAATGTGATCGTAAGAGAGTTACTAGATAGTTTTTGTATAATAAGGTTTTCATACATGTTCCCATGAGGCAGTCATCGTTTGTTTTTTTGGAGAATTTCCTCATACGTAAACAGCACATCCTGTATACTTACAGGAGCTCAATCAGACCATGTACCAGTACCAGCAATACTTACAACAAATGTCTTGTTGTCATTTGTGATAACATCACAAGCATCTGGTTCATAAAATACTTGTCATCCACTTGTGAAAAATGACTGACAGCTTTTGAAAAGTAGGTTTTGATAAAATCTATCTTGCGACGAATTACTCACATACGGTGTGTATGTGATGCTTGATGTTACTCATTCAATAAGGGTTCATCATTTAGTTGGGGCTTGCCCAGTTTTTGAAACAAGATATTCGTAATACAGATATCCAGAAAGGAGTATCCAGACAAAACCTAAAACTATACTACCATAACGGATAATATGTGAGGTTTTTTTATTGGAGTGCATTGTTATTTAATATAAGGCAAAAATAATGCAGCAGCACAGAAAAGAATACCTGCTACAAGTGCTACCTTCTTCAAAGTAGCTTCAATAGATTTTTTACTTCCGTATTCATTGCTTCCAGCAGCTCAACCAATACCAAGTCCTAGACCACCTTTTGGTGTCATAAGAAGTACTGAAACTACAAATACTATTCCACTAAGGATGAGTGCGAGTGTAAAGAGTGTTTTCATGATTGCAAAATGTCGTGTAAATGGTATACAATATAATGAATTATATCTCATTTTCAACTTGAAAATCTAAGGCAGTTACTTACCCTTGTTTAGACGTCTTATCAAGGCAATACTCTATATTCTTTATAGAGAGGAAAGTCTCGACATGATAAAAAAGATAGCAGCTAACGGCTGATGGATTTGTTCGTAAGAACTCAAAGGCAAGTGCCACAGAGACGAAAACTAGCATATAAATGCCAAAGGTGCAACGTGGAAATTCATATATGATAGAGTAATCTAGTACAGTATGATATTCTTTCTTCCTCTATCTGATGGATAGAGAAGTGGTAAACCCTATCTCATGCAAGCGACTTCACTATATGTGGGGCGTGCACAAAGTATTCTATAAGAATACCAGACAAATGTTGCCAATATACAGAATCGGGCTTACTGATAAGACGTTATTATTTATTATAGTACTTATATATCATATGTGAAGACGACATAGTATTGCAAATAAAAAAGCAGCAGGTGATGCAGCAAAATCAAAAAATTATGCAAGAGTAGGAAAGCTACTTGAACTTGCAGCACGCCAATGAGGGAAAGATCCAAGTATGAATCCTCAATTGGATTTGATGTTGCAAAAAGCTCGTCAATATAATCTTCCAAAAGAGGTGGTAGAAAAAGCTATTAAAAAGTGAGTAGGTGAGCTAGATGGTGACAAACTACAAGAAGTAATGTATGAGTGATATGGCCCTGCATGATCAGCAATGTATATCAAATGTATCGCTTCAAATACTAATAGAAGTGCAGCAAATGTACGTTCTCTATTGGCAAAAATGTGAGGTACTATGGCTGAACCATGAGCGGTTTCTTGGCAGTTTTCTGAAAAATGAGTTATTATTATTAATTGAAAAATACTCAAAGAGATCAAAAAATGAAATGAAGTCCAAGAAGTTATTCCCTATGATGTAGCACAACTTGAAAATGATCTTCTTGAATTAGATATTGAGGACTTCCAAGAAGAAGAGGGCGTATGCCGTGTGATCACATCTCGTGAAGCGTTTGTTCATGTAAGAAAAACACTTGATACACTATTATATAGCATGACTGATGCAGACATCCAATATGTCCCACAAAATGAAGTTAATCTCTCTGATGACGACTTTTCAGTATTTGAGAAAATTGTTGAAGCACTTGAAGAAGATGAAGATGTTGATAGTGTCTACCATAATGTCGCATAAAATCAATATCTATCTCGCAATCTTTGCCGTTGCTGCTTTGCAG
>CAXYYI010000089.1:0-4286 GCA_964293055.1 uncultured bacterium
ACTAATTCTGTGAAGATTTTTCATCTTTCCTGAAAGGGTTGCTGTTACTTCCATACTATAGTCTGAAAGCCACACTCTATATCATCCAGGTCAGAGGTTTTCTTTTACCTCACCAATCACAACAATAGCATCATCTTTAGCCATGCAAAGCAATTTCTTTAATAACTAAAGTTGTTTGCAACGGTCTGAATCCTTTATTTCTTTCGTATCTATTCTTTCTTTTAAATTTCAATACATTAATTTTTTCACCTTTTGCAGTTCCTTTATTTTCAGCAGTTACAGTAACACCTGAAAGTACTGGAGCTCCAACAGATACGTTTGAACCATCTGCATCAAACACAGCTAGTACATCAAAATCATTGTATTCTGCAGCATCTGTACCGATACTATCTACAACAATCTTTGTACCTTTTGTTACTATATATTGATGTCATTTACATTGAATAACAGCGTACATGATAAGCGTCATAATTAAAAACTAAACAATTTTTCCAAGTTGTGCCAACATTGCATACTTCGACTTAGTCTTCTTGTATGCATTTGATACCATAGCTCTTGCTCTCTTATATCTTCTAGCACTTGGGAATCTATATTCTACAAATTTTCTATACCATTTAGTACCATAGTGCTTTTGTTTTTTTGCAGTATCAAGAATACGAGAAGTCCATAGTTCTTTCTTGTAGAAAGCTACCATTCTTTCGTTTGTATTCAGATCTCCTGTTCTATAGATAGTAAATCACATGGATGAGATATAATTAATATTTTAAATAAGTTGTCTTCAACATTGTTATATATAATAGTTTGCCTGGAACCGGAATCGAACCGGTACGGGGTTAAGCCCGGCGGATTTTAAGTCCGCTGCGTCTACCAATTCCGCCATCCAGGCATATGATACACACAATACGAACAAATACTTATACGCAATGTGTGCAACCAATATATGAATTGATGTCGTAAATATACTATTTTACAATTTCATCATACATTTTATCAAATACTACTGGAAACATTGCAGCGATGTTTGAAAGAACTTTTCTATTTAATTGAACGTTCTTCTTATTCATCACACCAATAAACACTGAGTATTTTGAACCTTTTTGTTGAACCATTGCAGATATTCTTTCGATCCACAATTTTCTGTAATCTCTTTTTTTCAATTTTCTAGAGATATAAGCATGTTGTCCTTGTTTCACAAGAGCCAATCTTACTTGTTTATAGAGATTACTTCTTCCGAGTCTAAACCCTTTTGCGCGTTCAATAAACGCTTTATGTCTACTATGTCTTTGTAAACCATTTTTTACTCTTACCATGGTGTTATCTTACGCTATGAGGAAGTAAAGCTTTGATTCTCTTAGTTTGTGTAGCTGATAGAGGTCTACCTGCTTTTGATTGTTTTGTTGCTCTCTTCTTGTTTGTGAGAAGATGACTCTTACATGCTTTATCATGCATATATGTGTTTGACTTCGTCACTTTAATTCTTTTTGCAGCTCATTTATGAGTCTTTCCTACTGCAGCCATATTTGATTATTTACCTTTAGGGAGTAAAAATAGTGATATACCATTTGGTTCTTCCTTAACACCTTGCGATTTTCACTTTTCTGCAAGTGTTTGTTCAATACCTTTTAATCTTTCAACTACCTTCTCTGCGAATATTCTCTCTCTTCATCTCAACCTTACAGCAAATCTTACTGTATACCCGTCATCCAAGAACTCTTCAGCTTTTTGGACTTTGAGGGCTAGATCATGATCTCATATAGTATATGACATCTTAATCTCTTTGTTTCATTTCGATTTCTGATTCTTCTTTTTCTCTTTTTCATCTTTCTGCTTCTCGTACATATATTTTCAATAATCTACTATCTTTGCCGTACAGATCATCTCAACTGGATTATACGCTAGTTGCACTAGATCTAATCAATCATTTGATGCGCGTCTTAACGCTTCATCTCTAGACAAGATACCAATTTTTTCACCTTGCTCATCAATCAGCAACACTTTAGGAGCTTTAATCATTTCATTGATATATGTCATTCTACCTTCTTTAGATTGCATATTTCATTGACGATTTTGTCATCCTTGTGGACGAGCTCACTGTGGACGCACTCATCATGTTCAAGCTGTCTGTGGACGAGCTCATGATGTTTGAGGACGAACTCACGGTGTCTGTGGACGAACTCCTTGTCCAGCTGGACGAGGTTGTCAAGTTCCACTACTCTGTCCTTGTGGACGAGATTGTTGTACAAATGGGTTTTTTTCTATTGGCGACATGCACACAAAAGATAATAAAAAGTTATATACATTTTACGGAGTGTATACTCCCGGCGGGATTCGAACCCGCGATCTTTGGAATGAGAATCCAATATCCTAGACCGACTAGACGACGAGAGCATATATATGTTATGATATATATACCAATAATAAGGTGTAATAACAATCGCGCCAGCATGGACTCGAACCATGAACCTACAGCTTAGAAGGCTGTTGCTCTATCCATTGAGCTACTGGAGCATATACTATTGTGTGATAATGATAATATCTAGAAATATGATTATATAAACGAAAAATCGCCACAAAAGGAACATTTTACATGTTTTTGTAACAGAGATCATGGTTATATACCATACAAAACGTCATTATAATGATCACATATAGAGTCGTTATCTGCAACAACGTGGTGTACAGTTCATATATAACTGCAACCTACTCTATAACACACCTGTGCATAAGGTTCAAAACCCTATACATCTCACTTATTCTGCTCGACGGTACTAGTTAGTATAAAAAAATGCCCTGTAATTGCAAGAGCATTATTTACTATTTTTCACTATATGGTATAATTTTTCCTAAAATTCATATGAATAAAAGCGGAATCCACTATTAGCACCATTTTTCTTAGTTTTTGATGAGATACCATTTTGTAATGATCAAACATAACTTTTTCTACCAGGAACAATAAGAACTGTGACATTTCACTCTTTTTTAATCATACCTGCATGTCTAGCAGCTGTACAGACACTTGAATTACTTGTATATTCATTTGTTCATCGGATATTTTCATTACCATTTACTCCATCTTCTGGACAGTAACAAGACTGTCTTGATCATATAGTTGCACTTGCTAACGTATTTGGACAGGCAGGTAAACTATGATGATGTTCATCGTGATCATCATCGTCATCATCATCGTCTTCTCCTCATCAACCTGTATTTGTATTACTTCATGTGTTCGTATTTGATCACGTATTTGTATTTGATCACGTATTTGTATTACTTCCTGTATTTGTATTACTTCCTGTATTTGTATTACTTCCTAGATCACTATTTGATCCTGTATTTGCTGCGATACTTTTATATTCCATATATGTATTTCATCTTGATAAGACAAATCAAAAATCCACTAACGTACTTCGATCATATCACGGGCAAGCTGGCCACATACCAGGTGCCGTATTCTCAAAATTAGTTGCCCCAATAATTACATAATTATCAAGATTACACACATAAAGTGGATCTCGTATATACCCTGATTGAAACTCTGCATAAACATACATATAATCAGCTCCTCTCTGCAATTCAGCCCATGGATATAAGTGTGTATAAACATTCAATGGATCTACAGGAGTTTTGGCCATATATTTTCATTGAAGAGCTTGCAACCATCCTGCATCAATACTTACTTCCCATCATCCAGCTCCACTATTAGAAGAATGATTTGGATATCTCCCATTATCAGCATAGAAAGCATTAAGTGATTGCGAAAGCTGCGTGATATCATATTTTCTTGTTGCATCTCTTGTTCTTCAAATTCAGCCTACCAAAATAGGTACCGAAGAAGCTGCCAAAACACTTGTAATAGCTACTACTACAACCATTTCAATAAGAGTGAATGCACGGAATTTTTTGTGTTTTTTTGTTTTTGTATGTAACATAGAATACAAATATGAGTATCTAAATATTACACATATTATATCTTATTTTTTAAATAAAGCAAAAAATGTAAGAAAAAATATATTTTATCTCACAAACATCATACCTACCCTCTTTTCATCTGCGATATTTTTATCATCAGTAAAAATTGCAGGTGTTTCACTAGCAGACAATTTCTCGTATCATACAAAAGCATAATCTGTCATAATAAAATTTGCAATTTCTCATACTTTTCACGTACTATAATTAGCATCTGTTCGATACCAGCTTGGAAGCACTTGTTGCATAGATGCAAGTAGTGATTGTGAAAAATCACTTTCAAATCAAACATCAGTAATGATATTCATCACAATAGTTTT
>CAXYYI010000090.1:0-4285 GCA_964293055.1 uncultured bacterium
CATGCACGCCCAAACTTATCATCCACATCATCTTTTACATCAAGAAATTGTGTTTTATAAGCACCATATGGTTGTCTAAATCTAGGTAAGATACAAATAGTTCCTCCACCACATGAATATTTGTTATAAAACTCTGTAGCACAAGCCAACGGACCATCACTTATATCATATCAAACAACCAGTCTTGTATCCTGAGGTGCTGATGAAGATCACAAATTATTAGGTCCAGCAACAACACTCGCACCAAGAAAAGATGAACATGCATATAACTTGTGACTGTCCGCCACTGCATATGTATAATTATCAATTATAGGAATTGTATTCCCATATAGTGTATCTTGTGTACAGTATCCTTCTGCAGAGACATTCCATTCAAACCACTGTCACCATGCACTATGACTTGTACATCACATCATCGATCTATTAAAATACTCTTCATAGTCGATAGTATAGTCTTGTAACATCACATTTATTTTTTCAACCGTATCATATGTATTTTTGATAAGTGTTTGTCTTGCCTCTACCTCTGTTTTCATACGAATCATACGAAGAAACAACGTAAAAAGCACAATAAATACTATTGCAAAAGTAACCAATGCAAGAACAAGTTCCAACATCGTAAATCATTTCTTTTTCAGAGATTGTTTCATGAAATACTTCACCAAAAATAAATACTCACTACACCCTATCCAACATCCATAAAAAAGCAAGTTGAATTTAGATTGTAGTTACGTATTACTATAGCAATTGTCTATCATAAGGATAGCATTTTTATTACTCTATGTCTTATACAAATGGTACTAATACCTACGGTCATTGATAAAACACCACAATGAGAAAGAGCATATGATATCTACTCTCGTCTTCTCGAAGATAGAATTATTTTTCTTGGTGAACCAGTAGAACCACATATGGTTAACTCTATTGTTGCACAACTGCTCTACCTAGAAAAGAAAGATCCAGATAAAGATATTATTATGCATATCAATACTCCTGGATGAGATGTTTATAGTGGTATGGCAATTTACGATACTATGCAACACATCAAATGCGATGTTGTGACAATCTGTACTGGACTTGCTGCATCTATGGGTTCTATTTTTCTTGTAGGTGGAACAAAAGGGAAAAGATATTCTCTTCCAAATAGTAGAGTGATGATCCATCAACCATCTCACGGTGCTCAAGGAACAATATCTGATACACGAATTGCTGTAGAAGAAGGTCTTAAACTTAAAAAAGCGCTCACACAAATCATTGCAGATCGCTCTGGTCAACCATATGAAAAAGTTGAACTCGATATGGAAAGAGACAAATGGCTCTCTCCACAAGAAGCTCTAGAATACGGTCTTATCGACAAAGTACTCTAATACATAATAGCTATATATAAATACCTAAGAAATTCCGACCAGAGGTCGGTTTTTTTAGATTATAGGAAATCTCAGATCAGTGGTTTTTTATATCAAAAAACTCCCTAGTAAACTAGAGAGTTTAAATCGACACTATAACAACATCACTGGATCACCATTGAATGTCATAGGTTTAATTTCATTTAGTCCCAAACTACTTGGTATAACAAATTTTCCTACACTAGTGATAATATAAATAGTACCACCATCCCTTAATACCTCTACTGAAGTTACTTTAACTTGCTGTAATTCAACATCAATTGCCACATCAGGTGTAACATTTTTTTCTGAAAGATCTACTTCCACTTTATGCCAATCTGAAGACAGTGGTAGTAGCAAAATAAAATTCTGATTTTGTTTTGTCATACCTCTAAAAGGGGTTTTCATATCTTTAGGAAGATTTTTTACTCCACCAAAAGGAAGAATTAATTTGTTCATGATATATATATTTATGTTATTTATTTAGTATTTTAAATATTTTATAACACATGTCAATTCTTTTTCCCATATCATCTTTCTATCTCTCCACAGCAACTTGCCATCCTACAATAGCATCACTACTTCCTCATGCATTGATTTGTAATTTCTTCTTCCACATATCATAATCCAATGTACGCATCATCACCATCATACTTTTTTCATCACGAGTAAAAATTTCTGCATTTGGTTTATGTACCATAGGAGTTGCAAGTATATACCATGATTGTTTCAGATCATATGTTTGTACAAAAACAGATGAAGGAAACATCTCAGAGATATAAGGATAGTTGTGGGGTGCATAGTACATATATTTTAGTTGCGATTGTGAAATGTTTTTCACAAAACGCGCATCAATAAGCTCATCTAATGTATATGGATATCTATTATTCGCAGTAAAAAACTTACGTATCCCTTCTGTGATTTTATCACGCACTTGTTGTCGCTGCTGATCTATATATCTTTGTTTCAGTGTATTATAATAAAACACAACATCAGGATCATCACTTTGGAGATCATGGAGTACGATGTTCAATGTCACAGTATCATTTTTCAAAACAGTGCTTGCATATGTCACAAGTTCTTGCAGTTCTTGGTATAATTTTGTCTGCAAAAAAACATGTGCATTGTACTCTTCAGATAGATTATTTCACATAGTATTGGTCAAAATAGTTTCTGCTTTCTGACGACTATACTGGTAAACAAACGCACGCAATGCCATATTCTTGCTATACGATCCCTGACTTAATATATTAATATGTGTATCCAATGTGTGAAATAATGCGTCTCTATACTGTATATTTTTTTTTACATCATTACGAAAATATAACGATCCTCATGGTCGTCGCATATCTGCAGCAGAAACATGTGTTACATGTAGTCAAAGTAATCACAAAATACTGCTAACAACAAAACACCTCCATGCACACACAGCCTTGTTCATACTACTCTATTGTGCTATAATATACAACAATCCTGTAACTGTCAGAAAACACAATCATGAGAAGGTAAAAATCATTGTCTTTACCATAGTATATTGTATGACATATAAAATTACATATAACAATAAATATATTATATACAATTTAATATATATGTCAAATATTATAGTTTTTTTGTATCTTCTCAGCCTCTCATCTAGCAAGTTTATCAACCTCATTATTCAGTGGGTCATAAGCATGCGCCTTGACTCGCAATCGTTGAATATTGGGGAAATATGGACGTAATTCATAAATTTTTACTCGCAAGTCTTGGTTGAGTACAGGTTTTTTACTTGCAAGTTTTCGTCATCTAGCAACTCGATTATCTAAGTATTTTTCAATTCAATCACGAACATACATACTATCCATATGAATACCAATTTCTTTTTCTGCGACTCATTGATCACACAAAAATTGCAACGCTTCTATCACTGCGGTCAGTTCCATTCTATTGTTCGTTGTATGTTCTTCACTTCCAGAAAATGCTTTTTTTCTTTGGCGCATAGCGCCATGTTCATCGGTTTGCGGTTCTCCTATAATAATTACTCCTCGCCCTCATGGACCAGGATTTCATAAACTACTTCAATCTGTATATACTGTGATCATAGTTGCATTACAACGGCAAATAAATATCTATAATGGTATGTGGTTATGGATTGGAAAACTTTGTATTATTCTTATTGCAAGTATTGCTCTCATCAATACACAAGTACGATTGGTTCGTACACTTTTCCCGCAAAAACAAGAAAGTACAAAAATGCTTTGGTATACTTTACTTATGGGATGATGAGTTGCAAGTCTTCTTCTGCTTTTTTCATATGGTGTGCAACCATATCTTGATGGATTCTCTATTGTATCACACTGATTTTTTGCAGTATTACCTCATAGCATATGGTATAGTGGATTTATTCTTCTTGCATGAACTATTATCTCACTCTTGCTTGTCTCTAAAAAACAGTGGCGACCTGCATTTTTTATTAGTACAACAACAGTACTGGCACTTATAACAGGAATGGGTGAACGACTCCTTGCATGAACCTGACTTGGAGCAGTACTACTCAAAGCAACTGGTGAAGAAGTTCTCAAAACAGCATCAGCACAAACAATAACGTCTCACACGACTGTCTTCAAAACTGATGTTATTATACTCAGTATTCTGGCAGGACTTGGATTTGGTGCGGCACGCATCCTGGGTGATCCGGATGGAAGTTATATCGGGTATGACACGGAGACTGGAAATAATATCTACATAGACCCGTCTCTTGCCTGTCAGAACGTAGCCGGCAGTGTTACAAATGCCCTTGCTGTGGCATTTACCGGAACGCTTGCCGGTGGTAAATCAATGTTTGCAAATAACATCATTTACCAGGAAGTTTTACACGGTGCAAGGGCGCTGATCCTTGATCCGAAGTCGGAACGCGG
>CAXYYI010000091.1:0-4271 GCA_964293055.1 uncultured bacterium
TACTACTACGTTCAATAGTCTTACCCTTATGGTATTATTATTACTAAAACCTCTCTTCCAGAGAGGTTTTTTTAGACCATAATGTATATGATAGATTCATATCATTCTTATAAAGAAGAATATATTCTATACAATTGTCAACTGTTTCATATGTTTTTTTTAATTTTCTTATTTAAAAATACTATAAAACAAGCATATTTCCCTTGCAAACACCACATAATACCGTATATCACGAGAGCATTTTATTTTATTATGTGTTTGCCACATGAAAAATCTTAAAAGAGGTTTTACATTGATCGAAATGTTGATCGTTGTAGTTATTATCGGTATCTTAGCTGCTGCTCTTATTCCTAGACTTCAATCTGTTCAAGGAAGAGCAAGAGATACTAAAAGAAAAGCTGATATCCAACAATTAGGTTCTGCATCTGCTATCTACAAAAATGATAACGGATCATACTCTGGATTGACTCTTTCTAATCTAGCTCCTGCTTACCTTACTGCACTTCCTTCAGATACTCCAGGTCTTACGACTTCACAAGAATTTGGAACTCAAGTTGTAGGTGGTTACGGATATCGTACATTCTGTACTAACCAAAGTTGTCTTATTCTTGGTGCTAAAACAGAAGTTGCTGGTACTTCAAGTAACGCTAACTACACTGGTGCTGCTCTTTCTACTATCCTTACTGGTGGTTCTACTATCACTAATGGTACTAATCTTCAAAATGGAGCTCCTACTGGAACTGCTGAAGCTAACCTTAGATACTACTACGTTCAATAGTCTTACCCTTATGGTATTATTATTACTAAAACCTCTCCTTGTGAGAGGTTTTTTTAGGCCATAAAAAATATAAAGTTTATAGACATCAGCCTAGTGAATATTATTGAACAATTGTTAAAGAGATATGAATATAATATCTATATCTCCTTATTTCTAAAAACGATTGCTTCTGTTATACTTTTTACTATAGTGGAAGGTATTATTTATATTATACGTTACTTCTCATGGAATTTATTGGAAATGTATTGGTGAAAACTGGAAAAGAAGCTATTGGAGCTCAAGGATTAGAAAAACAAAGTCTTGTTTTGGAAGAAACATCAGACAAACAATATAAAGACAGTATTATGATTGATTTCTTCGGAGAAAAATGTGGACTTTTGGCGGATATTGATACTGGAGATACAGTAAAAGTACTCTTCAATCCAAGAGCAAAAGAGTATAATGGTCGTCGATATAATTCTATGAATGGATGGAAATTAGAAGGTATGGGTAAATCTAACGGTAATACAAGTAGTACTGCACAACCTATTCCATACGATGATAATGAAGATCTACCATTCTAATAGTATTATACTACCAAAAAAAGAGCTTTTTGAAGCTCTTTTTTACATTATAGAACCGTTTATATTCACAATCAGTAAAGCTATAATTAAGACTCAGTCTTTTTTATTTTCTCAATGTTTGTATGGTTCAATTATCATCATATGTGATAATCATAGAAAAATCTCATGTTTCATCAGCAGTACATTCTATATACGAGTGATAGTTCACAGAACTAATAATACCTGCATCAATATCTTGTGCAGTTTGTGGTAGTATAATCAGTGGACTTTCTACTACTGCCGTTGTTACAAAAATAGGCTTTCCAAATAAACGAATAATATGACGAGACATCTGTACTGATGGTACATCAACAGATGATATAATACGTACTTTAACACTCTTATGTGGCTCACACACTTGCTTTCCTATTTGTCATGTTTCGTGAAATATAACTGTGACAGGTTTTTCTTGATGATGGAGAAAGTGTCTTACAAAATCAGGTATAGGAGAAATATATTTTTCAACCATCATTTCATCTTGCACAAAAACTATACCATGATCTGGTCTGATTTCTTTTTTCATTGCAAGAATTTTTTCAAGTGCACCTGGATTAGTCGCATCTGCAGCCAAAGCCCAATGCCATGGTTTTCATGACGGATATAAGACAACTCAACCAGAATTGAGTGTCTCAACTATTTTTGCTACCTCATCTTTTTGTTCTTGGTTTACCGTAAAGAACATAAATACATATATAAAAGAATAAATTTTTTGTTTATATGTAACTCTTGATATTAATATCTATTTCTTAGAATAGAAGCATAGTTTTTACTCATCAAGGATTTCCACATTTTCATCTCTTTACAATATTTTAAAGAATAATATTGATAATCTTATCTTGCACGAAGATAATTTTTTTAGGTGGATTTGCAACTATATCTCCTAGGTGGACTGCGAGTTTTTCGTCATTTTGCACAAGTATAAATACTTCATCTTGTGATAATCATTTCTTAATATGTAATGTTCCTCTCATTTTTCCATTTATCTGTACTGGCAAATCCATACTATCCTCTGCTAAGTATAATTCATCATATATAGGCCATATTGATGTGTGAATACTACCTTTCTGTCCAAGTTCAGTCCATAATTTTTGTGTCAATTTCGTTGCAAATGGGGCAAGCAATTGTAAGAATGTAGCAAAGTGTTCTTTGGTAATTTGCTTCACATCGTAGATGTGATTTACAAAGACCATAAGCTTTGAGATAGCTGTATTAAATTTCAATTTTTCAATGTCTTCTGTTACTCATTTGATAGTTTTATGGAGTTGGATTGTTGTTTGGAATGTAATTGAGTTTTTGTCATTACTTGGGTTAGATGCTTCTCATTTTCCGACAAAGTCCATAACTCTCGCTACTCTATCCAAAAATCTCTTCACACCATCAACAGCATTGTCGTTCCATGCTTTTTCGACCTCCAATGGTCCCATAAACATCGTATATGTTCTGAGGACATCGGCACCCATATCTGTTCCATATTTTTCTACCAAATCACCTGGAGTAATCACATTTCCTCGACGTTTTGACATCTTACGACCATCTGGTCCAAGCACCATACCTTGATGGAATAGTTTTTGGAATGGCTCTGCTGATGGTACAACACCTTGATCAAACAAGAATTTATGAATAAATCTACTATAGAGAAGATGACCATAAGTATGCTCTTTTCCCCCGATATAGAAGTCTACCGGCAATGCTTTATCAGCAAATTCTTTGCTGATAAGTTCTTTGGTATTTGCTGGATCTATGAAGCGTAAATAGTAGAACGATGAACACATGAATGTATCAAGTGTATCACACTCTCTCAAATACACCTTCCCATCTGGTGCATGATAGTGTGGGAATGTCGGATGATCTGCCAATGGCGACTTTCCTGCTGGTTTATAATCACCCAAATCAAGCGGCAACACAACTGGAAGTTGATCTTCTGGGATAAGCTGTGGATTACCTGCTTCATCATAATATACAGGTATTGGACTACCCCAGTATCTTTGGCGAGATACAGACCAATCACGGAGTTTATATGTTATTTTTGCTTTTCATAATCATTGTTCTTCTAAGTATTGTGTGATAGATTTTTTGGCTTCTTGATTGTCTAATCAGTCGAATTGGGCTGAGTTGATGAGAGTTCAGTTTCATGTAAAACATTTTTCAGAAATTTCCTGATCAGTCATTATCACCTGCTTCACTTCCAATCCATGTTTCTGTGCAAATGCCCAATCTCTCTCATCATGCGCTGGGACAAACATTACAGCACCAGTGGCATAATCTGGGAGAACATAGTCCGCAAATCGTACTGGGACTTTTTCTTGTGTGAGTGGATGGATTGCATAGACACCTGAGAAGACTCCAGATTTTGTTTCAGCATCTGCTTGTCTTTCGATGTTTGTTTTCTTTGATGTAGCTAGACGATAATCAATCAAAGCTTGTTTATATTCCGCAGGAATATATGCATCGATAGATGCATTTTCAGGGGCAAGCACAAGCGCTGTTACACCAAAAAGTGTATCGGGACGAGTCGTAAAGACAGTGATTTTTTCAGGTTTTCCTAGTGCATACTCCAAGATTACTGGTTCTTCTTTTCCGCATACGTGATTTTCTGTAGCTTCGAATATAACTGGAGTTGTATCAAGTTTTTGAGCTAAGTCTTCTGCTCGAGAAAGTTGGACTGCATAGTCATTTTTGTCATGGAGAACGACAAAATTCTTGCAGTGTTGTTTGGCTGTTTGTAGATCATATTGTCGGTCAAATGTAGCGTTTACATGATCAAAGAATTTCTTTTCTTCTGCGTAGTCTGGATCTGATGGATCTTGCATTACTTCCCATGTGAGGAATCATGCTACGAGAATACATTTTTCAATTGTTGTAGAAATCTTTTCTAGAGCTTTAAGTGCAAC
>CAXYYI010000092.1:0-4268 GCA_964293055.1 uncultured bacterium
TATTTATTTAAAATGATATGTTGAAAATACTATTAATATCATAAAAAAATTAATAAAACTATCTTCTTCTTGAGGATTAAAAGGTTATTCAAATTCCATTATATCTTGGCTACAAGAAGATATAAATAAAGATAAAATTGATGATGATGCAAAAAAAGATTTATTAATAAATATGTTTAAAAGTTCTAGTGTTGCTCTTATTTATTGAGCTGCTTGAACATGAAAAACCACAATGATTAATTTAGTATCTAGTTTTTTTAAAAAAAAGTGAAAAATATTATTTTTGGCTAATACTCATCCTGCTATTGATAATCTTAAAAGAAGAGTAAACGAAGCAGATGACTCTAACTGCAAAACCATTAAAAAATTCATAAGTAATACTCTTAATTATGAATATGATTTACTCATCATAGATGAATGTAGTACTGTTAGTAATGAAGATATGATTAAGATCTTAGAAAAAGCATCATATAAACTACTAGTTTTAGTTGGTGATGTATATCAAATAGAAGCTATTAAATTTTGAAATTGGTTTGACATCATAAGAAAGTTTATATCTCAGGAAGCAATTTTTGAATTAACCAATATACATAGAACAAAAAATAAAGAATTACTAGATTTGTGGAGTAGAGTTAGAAATTTAGATGACACTATGATTGAACATATATCTAAAAAAGGATATTCTATAAGTTTAGATGAATCAATTTTTAATAGTTTTGAAAATAATGAAATTATTTTATGTTTAAATTATGATTGACTATATTGAGTAAATAACATAAATAAGTTTCTCCAACTAAATAACAAAAATGAAGCTATTCATTGGTGAGTTCATATTTATAAAGTTTGAGACCCGATTTTGTTCAATGAATTATCTAATGACAGGTTTCGTTCAATTCTTTATAACAATTTAAAATGAACTATAACTAATATTGTTAAAAGTAATGATATCATAGAATTTGACATTGAAGTTGATATTTTATTAGAAGAATCTAATTTACTTTTTGTAGATGAAATTAAGTTATTAGATCAAATTAATGATTGAAAATCAGTTATTAGATTTATTGTTAAAAAATATTGAAGTAATGATTATGAAAACAATGATCCTGCCACTATCGTTCCTTTTCAAATTGCTTATGCCGTTTCTAATCATAAAGCACAAGGTTTAGAATACGATTCAGTAAAAATTGTTATTTCTGACGAAGTTTGAGAAATGATTACACACAATATTTTCTATACTGCAATTACTAGAGCAAGAGACAGACTAAAAATTTATTGGACACCTGAAACACAAAATAAAATATTAGAAAACTTCAAAAAAAACAGCAAAAATAAAGATTATCATATACTAAAACTATTAATGAAAAAATTAGAGTCTTAAAATTTGCTTATACAAAGACTCAAAAGTGAGGAATATATTTTTTAAATATTTAAGTGTTATTAACTATAGCTGTTTTTTCTAGTATTAGCTCTCATCATAATTTATTTATCTTACCATTTACTATTCAAAATATCTTAAGTCTACCTAAGTTGTATATATCTCAGTTTATTATACCATGGATTTCTACTTCTGAATTCATATCAGTGTGAATAGATCAATTTATTGTTCAGTGCACAGTAAACACTACACCTTTTAATACATTAACATTACCTATAACTATACCAGTCAAAATACTATCTGTCTCTATCTGAATATTACCTTCAAGCTTATTTTTTATAATATTCATTTGACACAATATTTAATAATAAATGACTAACAATGAAGGTGGCGGGATTCGAACCCGCGTCTGAAAGTCATGCGATACAGCGTCTACCATCATAGGTATGGATTTGAAACTCACAAGGAGAAGTTAGGGCGACCATACCGCGCTACACTTTTTATAAGGGTTGGGTGGCCGAAGCCGATTACCTGCTTAGACCTCTTGTACCTAGCAGGCGTCAGTAGCAAGAGTTAGACGAATAAGGCGGATCGCAATCAAGCGAAGTATCAATTACGCAGCGTATGCGTAGTTGAAAGCACTCATTCTAAGGTTTGAAGATTTTGCACTTCTTTGGTGATCGATTATTTTATCCTCGGTACGATCATCGAGCAATGGCAACCATACGGCACGGTATACTCCCATCAAATCCAGAAGCACCCCCATATATTTACTATAAGCTGTATTATAGTATACGAAATTATACGCAGTATGTGACAAAAAACAAGAGAAAGCAGAATAATATTTTTTATATATATTTATACAAAAATCCCTTGACTTCTGATATAATCATATCTACAATAAAATCCTAATATAAATTAATGTCATATGCAAAATTATTTAACAAAGATTCAAAACGCGAAAACTAATGAAGAAAGCTTAAAACTTCAATTAGAGTACCTTAAATCACAAGGTATCAAAGTAGTAAAAATCAACACTCTATTAGTAGTAGATCGAACTACTCTTCCTATTGAAGCTACAGTCGAAGTAGAAAGAATCAAAGGTGGATGGCAATGTTGTGAAAGTCACAGCAAAAACAACTTTAAAACACTTTGTGAGGATGGTAAATTAGTGAAAGCTAATTTAAACAAAGAACAAGCAAATATGTTACGTTTAGCCTTTGATGGCAAAGGTCATACAATTTGCTTAGTGCAACCAGCATCAATCACAAAAGAAATGAACAATGTACGAATCAGTATGGTGGGTAAACACCGTACAGAAAGTACAAAATCTGAAGAAGTTGAAGTCGCTGCTACTGCCTAAAACTTAGCAGGACATAAACTACAACACACACTTAAGAGGGAGTTGTTAACCCTGTTTCATACTTAATTTGTTGTGGTTGCGTCCTGCTTCCAAAAAAAACCCACGTGTCTTTCACGGCGGGTTTTTCTTTTTATTCTGAGAATAACTCCAAAGAGCCTCATTCACAAAGCATTTTATAATAAGATAGTTTAATGTCACATTTTCACCAAATACAATTTTCTTTTGACAAAAAATCTACGCATTCAATGGTTCTAATTCTACAGTCATCACCTCTCCATCTGGATCTTCAAATTGCAATCTATATGCCTGCAATTGCATCTGATAAAAATCATCTCATCCATATAAATAATCCCCAACAATAGGCAATCCGTGTTGTGACAAATGATATCTAATTTGATGAGTACGTCCTGTAAAAATTTCCATCTCACATGTCACTGTTTTATATTTTGCAAGATCAGTATGCGGTGTTGCATGACGTTTTTTTGCAGCTTCCAAAGTCGCATCCCATGTCTTATGCGTCCAGTGTCACTGCTCTACTTCATACTTCATAGTATGAATTTTTGTAATTCACAATTTCGGTTCATAAAATGGTATTTTTGGCTCAACTACCATAGAAATAATATATGGCAATTTTACATCTGATAGACTATCATTCGTCGCATCAGAAGACAATTTTGGCACACCAAGACTATCTAAGAACTTCTGCCCTTCGGGCAGTATATAGCTTGTTGCACGATATCGTTTATGGAGTGGAATTGCTTGTTTTTCTTCCAAGGTGTCCGCTTTTGATTTTGCATGAAAGAGTCTTTGAAAGTGTTTTAGTCCACGTTCTGTTTTGACAATAATCATAAGCCCATCAGTTTCACGATCCAAACGATGAATCAATCATGCTCTAATAAAATTCCCAATAGATGGCATATCTTTGAAGTGTTGATAGAGCGCTCATACAACAGATGGGTACTCAACTCATCGAACACTATTTGGATGAGCCAATACTCATGCAGGTTTGTGAACCACAACATAGTCATCCCTCTCTACCAGTATTTTCACACCCGGCACCGAAGGTGCCTGCGCTAGCACACTTGCTTCCATATATCTTTCTGGATGTACTATATGAATCTGGTCACCGACTCTTAGTTGGTATGATTTCTTTTTTGCTTCTCCATTGATAGTAATATCACCACGAGCTAACAAACGATGAAAAAAATTTCTCGTATATCATTGTATACGAGTTAAATACACATCCAATCTTTCTCCTCATCAGTCATAGATGAAATCATAGACTTTGGTTGGTTGATTATCTGGTGTCGTTTCTTCAAGACTATCTTCTCACAACTCATGTGAAACTTGTGGTATATCAATATATGTCATAACACTATCTTATAGATTTTACAAATAGATACTATAGTTTTTTTAGTATGATTTTTTTGTATACTAATAGTTATCGGATTTACTGTGTTTCTCGCTTGCATATACAGACAAAAACACTATAGCACAACCATAGGTATTTTAGCTTTTGTTGTTATATAA
>CAXYYI010000093.1:0-4267 GCA_964293055.1 uncultured bacterium
CACGATAAAGCTTTTCATCAAAAGAAATAATGCATTCTAGGATTATCAGGGTTAACAGATCATATAATTCCTTTCGCAGGATTTCCTACTTGCATTACCTGATCTTTCATAATAATTGTAACCTCACCATATCAAGCTCCTATTCATCACCAAAATTGAATTCCTCTATCTTGATTAGATCATAAGAGTCATGATTTTACAATATCACATAAACTATCAAAACCAGTTCTATGGGTTCGTTTTGCATTATTAATCATACCACGTAAAGACTCTCATCTACGAGTTGCACCCAACATCGCCTTATCAAAAGTAGAATATTGATTTATATCTTTTAATCAGTTACTATTTTTAAATTCTCTATTAGATGATTGATCTTCTAATATATCTTTAGAGTTTTTTTTATACTTGTTTAAAATACTATCTATATCTCTATCAAAAAACTCATCAGCACGGCTACCGTATTTTTCTATATATTGCAGTTTTTGTTCTAATATATATTTTGCATAATGCAAATGATCTTTTTCTTCTACAGTCGTAGCTTGTTTAAATAATCCATCTAAATCAGATAATTGATGCGAGATATCTTGTTTTGCCAATGCTGCTTCCATTTTTCAATCAATAGAATTCATATACATATTCGCAAAAACATTATCAAAGAAGTCATTGATTGATTTTTTTATTTTATTTATAGATGAATTTTTAGCATCTACCTTATGTATATCACTTTTTTTTATATTCATACCATTAAGACTATGATCTTTAATAATCACACTTCAATCACGACTTATAGTAATAGTACAATGTTCTTTTGATACAGTATTATCAAAAGAAAATGCATTATGATTTCTTCATAGAAGAAATTGTTCTCATTCTTTTAATACAACACTTTCTCCATTTTTATTTTTTTGTTCAATTTTATAAGTACCATCATCTTGTTTTGAAAAAACTAATATAGCATCTCACAGATTTAAATCAACTATTTCTTGTGGTTTTAATTGAACAACTACTTCATTATTATGTAACTTTAATCATGTTCTTAATAGTTTCTCTCTTTTGTTATTAATTTTATCTAAAGATTGCTTTATTTTATTTTTAAATTGCTGCAACTTCAATCCATCCAAACTCAGTTTCTTTGGATCCCAGTGTAATTTAAACGCTTTACCATCTAAGCTTTGTAGTTTTTGGAAATTATTTTTTATAACATATGCTGTCACTTTTTCCCATACATCTTTTATTTTTACTGTAAGATGAGAATTAATATTATGTAGTCACAACATATCTGAGATATGTAATAGATCTTTTTTATAATCAAGCCAAGCTTGACGTAATGAAACATCTTCTTCAGATTGCATTTCGTTTTTTGGCAACTCATTTTCATGTGTCTCAAGAAGAATATTATCTATTTCTTCATTAATATGAGATATTTTTTGTTGTGATTTATGATTCTCAAGTACATCTTTTAATATATCTACACCTTCATTTTTATAAGTCTCTTTTCATATTTTCACATCATCTACATCTGTAACAAATAATTTTATAGTCTTATTCTTAGAATCTATTTGGAAAGATATTGAATCAGATGACAATGAAACAAAATTTTTACTTAATATATTAATTTGGTCGGAAATATGAGAAAGATCAAATCACTGTAATTCACCATTATTAATTTTGTTATATACATCACTTATATTACAAACTTCTCCTCATAAACGATTATGCGGTTGTAAAAGTAATAATGGGAGCTTTGTATCCTCAAAAGGTAAATATACTTTATCTAGAATAGAATCTGTATTAATTCACATATCTGTTAAAATTCTAATATTCTCCTCCATTTTTCATAATGTTCATGGATAATACGAATCTCACCATCCATCATAATGTCTGGATAGATGTGCTGGAATAGGTAGTGCAAACGGTCATGATATAGTGCCATCAGTATTAGTTAATCTTATTTTTTCAATAACTTTATAACCTCATTGTCAATAATGTCATATTATAGAAATAGTACGTCCATCATCAAGTTTAATATCAGATCAATTTAAGATTTTTTTCAATTCTAGGAACGATTTTGTATTTCTATCAATAGGATAATTTTCGTAATTATATTCTGAAATTGCTACATCATTTACTCCCAAATCCAAAACTATTTCTGGTGCATCAGAAGCATCAACTTTTTCATTACCGACAGGAGAATGTAAATTCTGTAAAACATTTTCAGGGTTCTTTGTATTAGTTTTTTCTGATGATTTTCTCTGTACAAGCGACCAATCTTGCACTCCGATCTCTTTGCCTGAGTTTCTTGTTAGCGTAAGTATACCATCATTTTCTTTGATAATTACTTTTTCTCATTTTACAAATCATCAGTTATTTGAGACAAAAATATAGTCTCATGTTGAAGTCTTTTGAAGGGCATGTTTCTTAGATCACCATACGATAATTACTTTATCTCACTCCTTTTGTTTTGCAAAGGTTTTTGGTGAGAGAACTTGTTCAAGTTGATTTGCATTATTTATATACTGTTGTTTTAGATTCGTAAAAAACTTTTTCTCTTCTGGAAGTAATTTCTTTTTTAGAATTTCATCAACATAACCTATTGATTGCGTAAGTCATGATTTTATTTTTCCAGTCTGTCCTTTTGTATGTAAGTATGATAGAAGTTTTGGTCATCATTGAAATACAGCTGGTAATGCTAATCACATACCAATTTGTTGTACCAACTGATCAAATGTAACTTGTTCATTTCACATAATATATTGTTGTCTCCACTGTTCAGCATATCACGAAACAGCAGCACTTGTGACCATTTCTGCACCAGATACAGCCTTAGAGCCTATAGTATTTCATATTTTAACAAATATATTAGCGAGTTTTGGATACTTACTCAATAAAGGTCATAAACCTGGTACTAATGCAAATGGTCATGCAGTAGCAACATCAATAGCGAGCGTTGAAAACATATCTTTCATAAATATCTCATTTGATTCAGCTTGACGTTGATTAATCATATAATCTGCTAGATATCATGTCAGAGATCATGCAGCTGCACCAGCAGCCATAGATCATACAGCAGATCGAGATAACGCAACTGCAGCTCATGTTCATGTACCTCCTGTTGCTACCGTCACTGCTATAGTTGCTGCAATAGCAACGACAATTACTGCCGCCATTTTACTATATTCTATTGTAGTATCAGCATTTTCATCAGACAAATTAAGTTTCCCTATTCACATCATATCTCTATATATATCATAGACTTCTTTTTGAAATCCTGTGAGTTGCAAATCATCACTGTACTTCCCTCATGCGTCAGCGAAATCGGTAAAACTTTTCATCAATCATTTCATCGATATTTGTGTCAAAGCCTGTATTCTTTCTACAATCTTCTTGGCTTGTAATTCAGGCGATAAACTCTGTAATTCTGTATCACTTTTAGGATCTCAAAATCTTATAACATACTCTACCAAAGTGTTAACATATTGTTTTTGTTCAAATGTTTTCAAACTATCCCATGAAAAATTATTACTATTACCTAACAGTTTCTGAAATTGTGGATTTGTAGAAAAGATTTTCATTACTTTATCCTTATTATTATTGAATTTCTTTTCACATTGATCATCCCGCTCCTTATTATTCTTTGATGTATCAATAACTGTAGGCATCAGATCATTCATAATTTTTTTGGCAAGTCCAATATCTTTCAGATCACTATCAATATCACCATTTCTATCAGTTACTAATTTAGCAAGTCACAATAATTGTTTTTGGTATTTTTCTTTATTTTTTGGATCTTTTTGTATCTTTTGTGTTAGTCACTCATAAATTTTTTGTCAAAAATGACCTGTAAACTGTTTGAGTATTGTTATGGCAGAATCTGGATGTCTTTCGTCATCATATTGTGCATGAAGTTTCTGCAAAATAGTTATTGCATATTCAGGATTCATTGCTACAATTGCATCGGCTATTTTCTTTGTATGTTCCAAGGTTTTTTCTCAAAGTCATTTTACAAGTCACTCATCACGAGTATATAATGATAAATATGACTCTTTTGTGCCAAAATACTTATCATTCATTGCTCTTGTAAAATCTTGATTCTCATAATATTGCAATGCTTGTAATTCTTTTGGTGTCAAATCATCATCATTTTCTAACTTCTTTTTTAAAGCATCTTTTGAAATAAGAGATGCCACCTCTTCTTTTGTAGCAACTTGTTTCAAAACATGTGTTTCCATCCATGTATTATTCAACCACTTAACTACTTTTTTTACAT
>CAXYYI010000094.1:0-4254 GCA_964293055.1 uncultured bacterium
GCATTTGTAGCTGCGTTAAAAGCTGATACAAATAGACCATCTGATGCGACAATCCCAACACAGGAAGAGTTCAATAATATGATTGAAAATAAAGACCAAAGACAACAACAAAGAGCTGATGCTCAACAAGCTAAATAATACTATTATCATATAAATAATTTCATAAAAATTAGGCAAATACTAACATAATATGGATATATAGGTATTGGGGGATAACTATATAAGAGAAAATTCACTAGATACATTTCTAGTGGATTTTTTTATAAAGAGTTATATATAACTAAATGATATTTATTTTGATTTTTTGGTACTATGCAAAAATTGATGTCATGATTGGAAAATAAAGTTATTCTTATCACTTGATGAACAAGTGGTATGTGAGCTTCTACTGTCAAAGCAGCAGCATATAATGGTGCAAAAGTAGCATTTTTATGACGTCGTGAAGAAGAAGGTAAAAATATTGTTGATGAATTACTAGCCAATTGAATTGAACAAGGTAATATTGCATTTTTTCAATGTGATGTCACAGACTTTGTATGTTTAGAAGAAACTGTACAAAGTATTATTGATATGCGATGAAGAATTGATGGACTCTTTTGTTGTGCAGGGACGCATATTGTAGGTGATATTTTATCAACAACACTAGAACAACGAAATTGGTTATGGAATTTGAATGTCACATCAATGTTCATGACATTGAAAAATGTGTTGCCTCATATGATACACCAAAAGGCTGGAAGAATTGTTCTTATGTGATCTGATCAAGCATTGATTGGAAAGCAAAAAAGTAGCATCTATGGTGCGACGAAAGCAGCTATTGGACAACTGACAAAAAGTACAGCATTGGATTATGCACAATATAATATCTGTGTAAATGCTATCTGCCCTGGAACAATTGATACCCCACAAGCTATGCGCGCTGCAGATAGTTTTGCAAAAGAAAAATTTGATGGTAGTTTCGATGCTGCATGGAGTGATTTTGCCCAAGCTCAAGCTATCAAACGCCTATGAAAACCAGAAGAAGTTGCAAATCTTGTGTGTTTCTTATTAACTGAGCAGGCAGCATATATGACAGGATCGCTTGTTAGTATTGATGGAGGATTTGTAGCTGGATAGAAATTATTATAGACAAATACATTATATGCTTCTATGAAGTCTCTTCTACGAGACTTTTTTGTTCTATTCTATACTAGTTCTCAAAAAGATTTGACAAATTGTAAAATAAATATAAAATAGTAAGTATATAAACAAATATATAAGTAATATTATGAGTACACAAAGAAAATTTTCTTGGGGATGTGTTTGTAACAATCCTCAAGGCAGACCATTGTCTAGTTTAGGCATAGAAACTGATTTATCAAAAATGAAAAACACCCAATTTGCATTTCAGCAAAATCCGCATGGATCAGCTGATGTTGTAGGAATTTGGTTACATCACTATGATGGAGGCAAAGAAATACAGCAATTAGAAGCATTTTCACAAAAACATCAAGATTTAATGGATGAGGTAGTAGTAAATGCTAGAGGTGTCTTTACAAAATCTGAAGAAGTAGCCAAAAAACTATTATGCTTTGGATTTATGTTTGTAGGATCAGCATCAGCATCAAACTAAACTTAAAACGGACTTTTTTATAAAGTCCGTTTTTTCATACATCATAAAAATAATCTTTGCTACACAAATATAAATCCTACCATGAGACAGAATCATATAGTGAGAAGAATAATTTGTTTACGACTTAAGTAATCTTTGAGAAAGATCCAACAAGCTATGGCTGCAACAGGAATTGTAAAGAGTTTGATGACATTGATCATATTTGCTGAGTTTGTTTGATAACCATAGTAGAGGAGATAGACACTCAAAACGTTTAATACTCCAATACTTAAAAAAGATAGACGATCTTTTTTTGCAAGTCACTGTTGGATGCGAGATATAGCAGCTCATTTATGTTGCCATAGATATCGCATAAGAGCCACAAGAAGAATCAATGATTCTGTAATCATCCCTGATTGTACAGGACTCATCAATCCAGATTTGATAAACCAACTATTTCCCACGAAAAATCCAGACCAGCAAATTGCTGTTCATATTGCATAGAGCATATATGGATTAATGAGCTTTTTATGATTTTCTGGATGCTGTGGATCTATAGGACATGTATCCTGATCTACCAAAAAGAAAGTAATCACAATAAAGAATCCTACTGCAAGAATAATTTTTCCTAGACTAAAAGATTCTTGTCATGGATATAATGCAAGATTGATAAAGTACATAAAAAACGTTGCCAGATTCGCAATAACAAGTGCAACACCACCACATACATGATCATATGCCTTGAATAATAATGCTATACCAGTATATCAAATAATACTGACCGCAAAAGCAATACCCCAATGGCTAAGACTCATATTGGGGAGATATGCAGTATTATGATAGAGTGATCGAATAGCTCCAATACCCAATGCTGCAATAGTCATACCTATATATTGATAGACAAGTGCAAGATAATTATCTTCATATGCTTGTGATACTTTTTTCATAAGCATATTAGCACTTCCTCCAAAAATTGTTGAGATGATTGCTGATATAATTCACATATTAAGCATGAGTGTCTAGTAATGTAATATAAATGATACCTGTTTAGAAGTATATGTCATATTGCGACCGATCGCGATATTATGCAAAATCAAACTTCTTGAGATCTTCAGTTAATGCTTCTAGGAAGAGTGCTTTGTTGAAGCTAGTAGCAACAAAACAGTTGCTTGAAACTCTTGCATGATTACGTGTATCTACAATAGTTTGTCCTGTAGTAAATTCTCATTTTGTTTCTACAGCTACTTGATGAAATGTTCCAGAGTAGAGGTGCGGATAGAGTAGCATTCCAATAGTATGTGCATCATGGACAAAAAATCATTTTTCATATGCTGTTTCTCTGAACATCATGTTTGTTCCAATCGTGAATTTAGTTAATGCACGTGCAAATTCTTGTTTTGTGCTATGGTTGATCTGTTTGAAACAATTTTCCATATCTTCTTCAGTAAATACCATACTTGTTGTTATATCGAGTGGTGCAAGCATCAGATTGTCTGTTGTATTGAATACTTTTGCAGCGCTAGCTGCATCGTAGAAGACGTTGAATTCTGCAACAGGCGTGATGTTTCCATGAATACCAATAGCACCACCCATCGCGATAATTTTTTTACATTTTTTCAAAATACCAGGTTCTCTTTCTTCTGCAAGAGCAATATTTGTCATAGGACCAGTTACAAGAATCGCTAGTTCAGAACCATGAGTATGGATTGCATCAATGATCATATCGACACTATCTTTTTCAGTAGATGGAAGCTTAACTTCTGGTAGCATATTTGAAAGATTACCAATTCCATCATTACCATGGATGTGTGATGCATCTTGTGCCACAATTTGTCTATGATCTTTTCCAATAGGCATATTGTCGATACCAACAAATTCACACATACGGAATGCATTTGCATATGTCTTGTCTGCTGCGACATTACCACCTACGGTGGTGATTCCGATTACTTCCATAGCAACATCAGAAAATTTATGATTTATGAGTAACCATAGAAGGGCAAACACATCATCTGCACCTGGATCACAATCGATAAGAACTGGCATTTTTTTGTTTGTGTTGTCTGTCATTTTTTCGAAAAAACGAATAAAAATCTACTTCTTTAGTATACTGATGATATGTATTGATGCAAAAATATCTTTATATACTATGTTTTATAGCAGGTAATATACTGGACAATCATATTAGAGTAGGTGTAATATCAATCTTTTTATATCCTACAGTAGTCAAAAGAACCTCGTTCATAAAGTTTTAAAAAAGAAAAACAGCTCCTTTAGTGGAACTGTTTTAGTTTTATTTGCTTATCTGATTCTATGATTTTCCCAATTTATTTCCCAATTGTAATCTGGCTAAGTGGTTTAGGTGTATCTCCTAGTTTATCAAATGCAACTTTCCCAGAGATAACAAGTTTATCAATAAATGCTAGAATATCAGCATCTTTTTGTGTGTTTTGTTCTCATTCATAGCTGAATGAAAGTGAGATATTATAAATTTTGTTATTATATGATATCATTGTGTGTATTTTTATATTTCTTTCTACTTATAGTATGTCAGATTTTTAAGAAGACTATAATTTGTGGACAAAATAAAAAGAAAGCCGTAAATAAACGGCTTCCCTTTGTCCAATATTATAATGGACGATATACTCTCGTATCCAATCCGA
>CAXYYI010000095.1:0-4195 GCA_964293055.1 uncultured bacterium
TATTTCGATATGAAATTCGTTCACAACGAAAAAGATTTAGTATTATTAGTTTTGTTATAAGTATTGCTCTTTTGTGATATATTATGATTGATGCATTTATATGATATGCAAATACACGCATTGCAAATGAAGCAAAACCAATCGCTTGAGCAGATATTATAGTAGAACGCAATACAGTATGGGATGATCAAACATATAATCAATTACAATCTTTACTATGAGATCAGGGAGTTATAAGTCAAAGAATTCAACTCAACACCAACATCCCAACATTAAATAATTCATTTCTTGTACAGCTACTATGAGTAGATAATCAATATCCACTCTATGGGACAATTGAAATACAAACATTATGAGAAAATAAATTTGTATTTGGAAAAAATATTGCTGTCGACCAAAAAACATATGATGACTTAGATAATGGTATCATACAGATATGAAATTGGTCAGGAAGAGTTGATGGAATAATCAAAGAAAATATATGACTATCATTAAACCTATTTACACAAGGAAGACAAGTCATTGCACCAATTAGTCTTCTTGAACAAACATGACTCCTTCGCACATGAAGTAGAGCAGAATTTCAGTTTCTTATAAAAACAAATAATCCCGATGAAAACAATAAAGTTATAACACTCTTAGAAAACAGCATATTACAATCAGAATGACGAGATATAGACAACTTTCAAGATCGTATTAGTCAAGTTAGCACACTTTTAAATGAGTTATGAACTTACTTAATTTTGATCATTATTTCGTGATTTTTACTGGTTGCTGTCACAACAATGATGAGTATTGAGGAATACCTCTACCGTCGTCTAAAAACAATCAGTATTATGCAAATAATAGGGCTCCATAAATGGAAAATTATCACACTCTATAGTCTTATTTTTATGGCTATTACGTTGGTTGCAATATGAATTTCTATGGCTATCAGTATTGGAATTACCGCATACATTAGCAACTTAGAACAACTACAAGAGTTTTTCATTGGATCCAATACCTACATCAAATGAATTATCATTACAACGCTACTCGTGTGAGTTGCTGGGATATTACCACTCTTAAAAGTTATGCTCTATTCACCACTCCAGTGACTCTCTGAAAATACAATTAATACAAGTAATAAGAAAGAAAAAATCATTACTACAATACTAGTCATTATAAGCAGTATAATTATATTACATATTTTATGAGAAACATGGTATCAGAGTACAATATTCTCAGGAATTTTATTATGATGATTAGGCGTTATCTATATCGTTGTTTTCTGATTACTAGCACTATGAAACACTTTCAACAAACGCTATATAAAATCATTTATGCTATTTGACGCTATTAGATCAACTACAAAACCATGAAATACAAGCTATCTGATCACATGAAGTTTGATTGTCGCACTTAGTATCACATTGCTTATATCACAGTTCTCATGAAGTTTTATAGATCGTCTCAATATAAATAGCGCGAACCAACCAAACATGTTTATCATCAACATATCGAAAGATGATATTATAAAAATTAATGAGAATAAAATTATAAAAAATATAAATCAAGAAAACAGCACATGAAAATACACCGGAAATATATTTAATACAGTGTTATGAAGAATTGAGAACATAAACAACACACCTCTTCTTGATCATATCAACAAAAACACTACGTCACAATGACGATGATCATGAGCAGCATTAGGACGTGTTACAAGAGAATTTAGCATTACTACTGTAGAACTCCCTGCAAATGATACAATAATTGGGAAGAATACATTATCAGAAAATGAACTATCAGTAGATGAGGAATTTGCGAAAGATTTAGGAATCACAATATGAGACAATATCACTTTTTCTATATCATGAAGAGATTTTACAGTTCAAGTTGTCTGATTAAGAAAATCAAATAGAGAGAATTTTGGACCATTCTTCTACTTTCAACTTGATGATGAACAATTCAAAGATGCACCTGTAACATATTTTATCACAACACAAATTCCATCAGAATTAAAAGAACAAGTCAAAAAAGAAATTAGTGTAATAACAAAACCTTGAGTAAGTTTTATAGAAATTGATAACATAATCGCATCAGTAAAGACAATAAGCACAAGAATTATACAAATAGTACAAATTCTCTTAGGTATTATTTTATTTTTTACATGTTTTACAACACTCGTTTGTATACAAAACATGCGTTATGCTAAAATTTATAAAAACACCCTATACCATATTTTATGAGCAACAAAAAAACAAACACGTATATCTATTATATTTGAATATGGATATCTTTTATGAATTGCTATTATTGTGAGTATTATTTTGTGACGATGAACTGCTCTCTATTTTATACAAGCATCAACTTTCCTAACCTGGTCACGAACAGCCACAATGCAATGAGTATTAGTTATTATAGGAATTCTCATCATCAACTGAGTATTTATTAGATCATCTATGCAAGATAAATAAAAGACATGAGAAAAACAATTATTACAACATAAAACCCATTTAAACAAAGTGTCAATTATATATTGTTTGCAAACAAGGTTATATTTTCAGTTTTTTTACATTCTCAATACAAACACTATAATTATAGTGTACTTTTACTACATATTCTATCTTATCACCCTACTCTCATGACCAAACAAGAATATATACTCAAAATATTAAACAGTATTGATAATACAGTTTTTCCTATTGGTAATGATATAAAAGCGCTTATAGAAACAGGAAATATTTCAAATGATCTTGTTGACACTCTGATTACTATGTTTAATCAAGCAATTCATACAACAACTAATAAATTACAACAGCAAAAATTACAAAAAAGCATAACATTACTGAATAATATGAAAGCAAAAGAAGAACAAAGTAAAATAGAAGATCAACATGATAATGAAGCTCTAGAAGAACTTATCAATACTATGTAAGTATTATTATATTTTATGTACTATCTCCACTCTCATGGAAAACAATTTACAAGAATTTATCGCTAAAGAAAAACAAGAAAATAATGGAATTGATCAACAAGAAGTTAAAATTCTTGACTCATTGTTGCACACAAATACAAAAGAACTTAATGAAGAAATAAAAAAACTTTTAACACCAGAAAACAGTCATGCATTAGTCAAACATATTAATACATTTCTACAGTCAGATAGTGGTAAAAAAATTGATACAGAAGCACAACAACACTATATCAATATCTTAAATACGCTTTCTAATATCAATAAGAACGTAAATATCAAAAATTTCATCAATGAAACAAAACTTTTGATTAATGAAGCAAAAATTAGCAATGAACTTATGGATACACTATTACAACAGATAGTAGATAAGGATTGAAAACAGTTGCAATTTGAATGAAATATTACAACTGAAATGATTACTAATTTTATTGCACAGTACAATAGTTACAATACAGAACATAAAATTGATAATAAGCTATTTTGACCTGATGACCTATACTCACTACCAAGTGCTCGAAAAGACTCTTTTGCAAGTAAATTAGCACAAATAGCGTTTAGAATTGAACAAAAAAACAACAAACGAGATAGAGCAAGTAATCAAGAAATAGACAATGCAATAAGAAACTATAGACAAGAATTTTTTGCAAAATGTTTTAGAGAGTGAGAAAGTATGCCTGCTCTTTTTGAACAAAAAACTATTCTTTTAGGTGATAGGCAATGAGTAACAAAAGGAATCTATAAGGATGATAAAATTCAAGTAGACGAACCATGAGAACGACGTAAAAATAATATTGCAGGATTTGTATATGAACAAAATAGTGTCGAGTCCAACAATACTATTGGTCGAAAAAATGGTCAACAAACACTTGATATAGCAATGTTAGCAGACTGAGTTGATGTAGGGTGAGTTGATTTCACAATCAAAATTGATGATAAAAACACAATCAAATGATATACACAATGAATCTTTCCAGATAAAGCTAGTAGAGATCGTTATATGCAACTACCACCACAAGAAAAAGATAAATATCGCGCAAGTCTAACAAATAAAAATCAAAACACTACTATGATTATTTGGGAAAATCCACAAAATCTTCCAGAATGAGTATCTATTAATTCAGGTGGTATAAGTATAGATGCTAAAAAATTTGGTAGCCAACCAAAAATCGATCTTACTGTGAGTTCTCCTGAAGGAAACGATGAAACATTTGTAACTATCAATACTAACTGAAAACT
>CAXYYI010000096.1:0-4166 GCA_964293055.1 uncultured bacterium
ATAATTATAAAAAATATAGTATCCATATAATATCGAAGCTAGCTTCGATAAAAATCTTCGATTTTATTTCTCTTTGTTTGTAAAATATGATACAAAATCTAACAAATAGTATTGCGGGGTTTATACAAAATGTCATTAATACTCCATTTGATTTCCAGCATATTATTAGTTCACCAAGTGCATATTTTTATATATGAGCAAGCGTGTTTGTATTATACTGGATACTAACAATTTTATGGACTATCAAAGATATATCAGGAAGAACAAATAATTTATTTGGGCAAATTATGGCTGTATTATTAGTATGAGTATGAACACCATTTTTATGACTTCCGATATATCTATTTCTTAGACCAACAAGATATAAGTGGGATCGTATTGGATGGAGAGAAGCATTGAGTGTACAAGTTGCAAGTTGTCCAGCATGTGCAAGAAAAAACCCACTTCATCATGATTTTTGTGTCTATTGTGGGCAACAAACTACTGTGAAATGCAAGGAATGCAAATCATCATATCAATGGCTCTATGAGTACTGTCCTCAGTGTGGAGCAGCAAATGTTGAGTAAGGTAATATAGTATATGAGAGAGAGTGTCAAAGCTCTCTTTTTTTAGATTTTTTTATTTCCAACTAATTAAAAGAGTATTGTGTATGAAGTGATTTTAAAAAAGACAAAAAATATGAAAATAAGATTTAAGGTTAGTTTAAGGTTGTTGTTTAAAAACCTCGACTTGTCAACAGTTAAATATGCTTTCTGCCTTGATTTTTACTAGAATATATGTTACATAGAGGGTATATTTATTCTTAAATTATATTGACGATGAATCATCAAGAACATCAAGAAGAATTACATGAACATCACGCACATCTTAACGCAGATTCTTGTTGCGGAGGAGGTTGTTGTGAAGATGAAGATTGTGCAGCTGCAGATCGTAAAATGAGATGTGCTCTTATCGCACAATGGGTTCTTTTAGGAGGTGCATTCCTTTTCTCTCTTTTGACATTCATCATGCTTCCTCGTATGGTTAAAAAAGAACTTGTAAAAGAACAAGCTCTTAAAGCTGGAGGTATCGAAAATTATGAAAAATTGAATAAAGAAATCTATGATACAAAAGACTACAAAGAAATGATGAAATCACAAGTAGATATGTTCATTCAACAAAATAAAGCTACTATGGAAATGTACAAACAACAAGCTCAACAAGGAGGTGCAGCTACTCCAGAGGCACAACCACAAGTACAACCAGAAGCTCCAGCAACTGACGCTCCAGCAACAGGTGCAGCACAATAATAGAATAACGTAGTGTATAAAATATCATTTTACTATATTTATGATACTTCCTTATGTCACAAAATACTCTTCAAAAAATTGGGATTATCCTTTCTATGATTTCTGTGATTGCTGTAATTCTTGGTATCAAGATTGTTACAACAAAAATGGATACAATTGCTGCTTCGCAATTTGGTGGAGCTGAAAACTATGCAATTGCTCAAAAATTATTTAGTAGTGAAGGATTTAAATCTCAACAAAAAACACAATTAGAAAGTGCTCTTAAGAGTATGGATGGAGCTGCTGCAACGGCAGATCAAGACACACCAGCTCAAAACAATAACCAAGCACAAGATCCTACATCTACATTTCCTTCAGGGAAACTAACAACTGAACAACTTGCAGCTTTGAGAAAAGATGCATATGTAGAAGGTGATGCAAATGCAAAAGTAACAATCGTAGAATATTCTGATTTAGAGTGTCCATATTGTATCAGACACTTTAATGAAAAGACTATTCAAACAGTTGTAAGTGCATTTCCAGGTAGCGTAAATCATATCTTTAAAGTAGTACAAGGTGTAAATCATCAAGGTACTGAATATAAATCACTTGCAACACTTTGTGCAGGAAAACTTGGTGGAGATAAATCATTTGTAAGTATGTATCAAAACATCTTTGCATCTTCAACACAACAAGCTCCTGTTGCAAATGCAAAAATCGCTGAGTTTGCAACAGCTGCAGGATTAGATGCTGCAAAACTGGAAAATTGTATTAAAAATGGTGATACAAAATCTATCTATGCTGCTAACTGGGCTGAATTCAAAACATTTACTAATTCACCAGGTACGCCAGGAAATATCGTAGTTAATAATGAAACTGAAGAATGGAAACTTATAGCAGGTGCTTATCCAGCAGATACTTTCAAACAAGTGATCTCAGCTTGGGTAAAATAGTTATAGTATAATTTAAATAGTATAAATTATACTATAAAATCTCTTGCAAATTATATCCAAATAGTAAATATAGGGGAGCCAAGAATGGCATAACATCCCAAGAGAAAAGATTAGCTTCGGCTAATCTTTTTTTCATATAAGATAATACAAAATTATTCTTTGATAAGAGAATAAAAAAATAGACGATAGAGAGATATAAAAAACACTATTGCAAAACTCTTATACATCTCTATAAGTACAGTAATTTATATGTATGTTCTTTCCGTATATGCCAGCAGCAAAAACAACGCGTTCTACCACAAGCGCCGCGAAAGCGAAAAAGGTAGCAGTCAAAACATCTACTCCTAAAAAAACTACAACATCAACTACTACAAAATCAACATCAACATCTAAAAAGTCTCATATACCTCTTTCAACAGACATTACAACAGGGAAACATCTTGTAATAGTAGAGTCGCCAGCAAAGGCAAAAACAATTAAATGATTTTTGTGAAATCATGTAACTGTACAGGCATCATACTGACATGTCTCTGACTTACCTTCTAAAACTATGTGAGTCGATATAGCGAATAATTTTGTTCCAACATATGAAATTACACCTGAAAAGAAAAAAGTTATAGCAGAACTCAAAAAACAAGCAGCGCAAGCTGATGGTGTATGGCTCGCAACCGATGAGGATCGTGAAGGAGAAGCAATTGCATGGCATGTTGCACAAGCATTGTGACTATCTGTTGAAAACACACCTCGTATTGTGTTTCATGAAATTACAAAAGAAGCAATTCAAAATGCAGTACAGAATCCGAGAACTATTGATATGCATCTTGTTGATGCACAACAAGCAAGACGTGTGTTGGATAGAATAGTATGATTTTCAGTATCTCCAATTTTATGGACAAAAATTAAACGTGGTTTGTCTGCATGACGTGTCCAATCAGTTGCAGTGAAACTGATTGTTGAAAAAGAAAGAGAAATTCAAGATTTTATCCCAGAAGAGTCATGGAAATTATATGCAGATATTACATATCAGAAGTATACGTTGCGTGTTGCATTAACAAAAATAGCATGAAAAGAAGCTGTTATATCAAAATATGAAGATGTTGTGAATATATTATCTGAGTATAATATTGTCTGTGATGAAGTATCTCTGAAAGAAGATAAAAAAACAAACTATAAGACAGGATCATATAAGGGAAATTATTCATTTACCCTTGATGATATAGTGGTGAAACATGGTAAAAAGAATCCAGCTGCACCATTTATTACATCATCATTGCAACAAGAAGCATCAAGACGTTTTGGGTGGGGAGTAAAACAAGTGATGTCAGTCGCTCAAAAACTCTATGAAGCATGATATATTACGTATATGAGAACAGATAGTACAAATCTTTCAGCAATTGCACTATGAGCAGCCAAAAAATATATCCTTGATACGTATGGTGAACAATACCATCAAGTAAGACAATATGCAGCAAAATCAAAAAACGCTCAAGAAGCACACGAGGCAATTAGACCATCATATATTGATCGTACACCACAAAAATGTGGCCTTTCAGGCCAAGAATTATTGCTCTATCGTTTGATTTGGCAACGTACTGTCGCATCGCAAATGGCAAGCGCTCAAGTAGAACAAACAACATATCAATTTATCCCAGAATGAGTATCAAAACACTTGTGGACAGTACAATGAGAAGTTGTAACGTTTGATGGATTTTTAGCATTGTATGAAAAACAACAAGAAGAGACAAAAGAGGAAGAGGAATCAGAACAAGATGTAGATGATGAAAAGACACTGCCAAAAATACCAAAACATACAGTATGTGAATCTCATTTGATTGAAGCAAAACAGAACTTCTCAAAACCACCTGCACGTTATTCAGAAAGTGCACTAGTAAAAGCTCTTGAGTCTCGTGGTATTGGACGTCCATCAACATATGCACCAACAATC
>CAXYYI010000097.1:0-4163 GCA_964293055.1 uncultured bacterium
AAATATAAAAATTTATTGACCTATAGTTTGGAGAGAAATTTTTTCATATTTCTTTGCAAATCTCCCTAAAAACCTTATATATGTACTGTTTTATGTGCGCGGCTTTCATAGTGATTTGAGAACATTAGATGTATGCACTTTTTATTCCTAATTTCTTTAGATGATAGACGGAATTTTGCAGAAAATTTTGAAGGATGAACATGAGAGACAAGCAACTGAGCTTGAGATGATTGCATCTGAAAATTATGTCTCACAAGATGTGATGCACGCATATGCAAACGTCTTTACAAATAAGTACTCAGAAGGGTATCCAGGTGCACGTTATTATGGTGGGCAAGTGTATGTTGATAGACTTGAAGAGTTGACACAACATAGAGCATTGCGTTTATTTGGGTTGCTAGAAACACCCAAAGAAAAAGTAGGTTTTGACTCATCGACATGGGCAGCAAATGAAGCTGTGGCTGAAAAAATCCATCGTGATTTATCGCTTGCACCATGGGCGGTGAATGTACAACCATTGTCATGATCGCCAGCAAATCTTGCTGTCTATATGTGAGTTCTCAAACCAGGTGACACAGTACTTGCAATGGATTTGCAAGCATGATGACATCTCACACATGGTCATAAATTAAATTGATCTGCTATCTATTATAATTTTATTTCATATGGTATCGTGCCAGAAACGTATGAACTAGATTATGATGATATTCGCAGCAAAGCCTTGGAGCACAAACCTACAATGATTCTCGCAGGGTTCAGCGCATATCCAAAAAATATAGACCGATCACGCTTTGCTGCGATTGCTGACGAAGTCAGCAAAGTGCATGGGTATAGACCACTTCTTATGGCTGATATTGCGCATATTGCAGGTCTTGTGGCTGGGGGTGTTTTGTCTTCACCATTTCCATATATGGATATTGTGACAACGACAACTCATAAAACACTTCGTGGACCAAGAGGAGCATTGATATATATGCGTAAAGGGAAGAGAGATATACAAGGTTGATATGGGACAGACTGAGTGTTTCGTGATGGAAAGATGCAAGGAGATGTTCGTGATTTAGAAAAAGAGATTAATCGTGGTGTGTTTCCTGGACTACAGTGAGGTCCACATGAGCATGTAATTATGGCAAAAGCAGTTGCATTTGCAGAAGTGTTACAACCATCTTTTCATACGTATGCAGAGCATGTGGTAGAAAATGCTCGTTTATTGGCGACAGAACTGGTTGCTTTATGACGAGATGTATTGACTGGAACAACAGAAAATCATATGGTTTTGTTAGATGTAACGAAAAAAAGAACAGTTGAAATCACTGATAGTATACAAGATGATAATACATGAACTCACCATAATCATATGGCGTTCTGAGAGCGACAACCAACATGATTAACTGGTAAATCTGCAGAGTTGATTCTTGAACGTGTTGGTATTTCTGTGAATAAAAATCTTCTTCCATTTGATACTCGTACACCAATGGACCCAAGCGGATTGAGACTTGGAACACCTGCAATCACGACAAGATGATTGTGAGCACAAGATATAAAAACTGTTGCGTCAATTATCTCTCGTGCACTGGATGCTGGTGACCATTATGATACACTGACGATTTTGAAAGCTGAAATTGCTGCTCTTTGTGCAAGATTTCCGTTACCAAGATAATGAATTGAAATGCAATATTATATTGGTATAATTACAGCACAAATAAAAATAAAAAAATTATGATATCCAATGATTCATTTACTAAAAAATTTTATGAGTTATTTTTACAAAATTTAACTCGTGAAGAAATAGCAGAAAAATTAAATATCAATCTATTAGATATAGATAAACTATTAGAAGATAGATTGTTATATGGATCCAAATCATTTGATTTTAATGAAAAAATTTCTGTATTGACTATGCCAATAGAAGAGTTTTTACGAGAAAAATGGCAACAAGAATGGGCAGAAAAAGTAATTGCTTTTGGTTTATATGTCTATAATTATGGATCACCAGAAAAACTTTATGTTTGGGAATATTTAATACATGAGGGGTTAATGACAGGTAAATCCAGTGATATTAGATTAGATTGTTATGGAGAAAGAACAGCTCATTATCTTCAAAAGGTGTTTGAAGGTTATGGTATGTTTGTAGAGAGTGCAGTAAGATTTAATGAAGACGAATTAAATATTTTAAGACAAGCTAAAAAATGATTATTGTAACCTTCTGAACTCCAGAAGGTTTTATAAAAAATAAATCTCATCGTAATTTTTTTTACATACCTATTTTTATATTATGCCTCGTCAAAAACAGAATAGATATGAACTGATAAATAACGATCCACGAGTTATACAATGATTACATGCGAAGCATGTCCTTTTTCCAAATAATGAAACTGGTGAAGGTGTGAATCATATTGTAGTAGAAGTGGCATGTGGAAGAGGTGAATATAGTGTATGACTTGCTCATGCAACACAACAATGATTGACACAATATGCTTCTGATACATTGTTTGTTGGTGTTGATCAAAAAGGTGATAGAGTTGGTGTAGGTTTGCGTCGTGTGCATGAATTGTGATTACAGACAGTGCGTTTTGTCTGTGGTATTGTCCACCATATTACACAATGGTTTGCACCTGCGTCAGTTGATGAGGTGCGAATTATTCATCCTGATCCAAGACCAAGAGATCGTGATATAAAACGTCGTCTCACACATCCTAGATTTTTGGAGTTATATCATGGTTTGTTGAAGCCAGATTGATTACTAAAACTGAAAACAGATGATAAAGATTTATTTGATTATTCTGTCGAACAACTAGATACTTCTCATCGAGAGTGTCTCAAAATCACATATGATCTTCACGCAGATGCAGCTTTGCTGCAAGAACACTATGGTATACAAACACATTATGAAAAACTTGCGTTGGAAGAGTGAAGAACTATTTGTTATTGAGTGTGGAGAAAAAGATAGTGAGACTTGCTATTATTTGGAGACCAGTCTATCTATAATTTCTTGTCACAAAATGTCAAGTTGCTCGTATATGATAGTAGAGTTGTAATTTAAATCATAAAAATAAATTACATGATAGAAACGATACGTCAAATATGGCAGAACTGGAAATTGGATCGTAAAGCATTTTGATGGGCGTACGGATCAAGAGTAATATTGGAATTTATCACTATGGCAAATCCATTTATTATCAAAATTATTATTGATTGATATCAGAATCCTTGAAATAAACCTTATTTTACTATTGCATTCGTTTGTTTTGCGGTATTTTCTCTATTGGATCCAGTATTGACAAAATTTTCATGGTGATGGTATACATACTTTGAGACAAAAGCTATTAGATTAAAGACAAAACAGTTTTTAGCTGAAATTCTAAAGAAAGATACAGAGACATATGTGAATCTTGGAACTGGAAAGATACTGAAAAAACTGAGTTCATGAGTAGAATCAGAAATGGCTTTATTGAAATGATTATTTAAAATATTTAGTGTTGTTATAATTCGTCTTACCATAGTTCTAATAGCATTTGCTGTAAAAGTTCCACTTATGATTCTGGTTTTAATGTGTGGGCTTTTTGTGCTTGCTATTGTGTTACGTATTACAAGCAAAAAAGTCATACCACTATATGAAATAATTAAAGATATTAATGAAGAGAGTTGAGCAAAAGAAACTACAATTATAATGGAAAAACAGATAATTAATTTAGCAAATAAAAATGAATATGAAGTGGAATCACTTTCTCATATTAGTAAACCTTTAGATTGATTGAAATGGAGAGCAGATTTTTGGAACAGTATGTGATATGAGTGAATTTATATTTTGTTTCGTATAGCAGAAATTGGTTCATATATTATGATTGGAAGGTTGATCTTATCACAACAAGCCACATATGGAGATATCATGATGTATGTTGCATTGATTTGGCAATTACGATGGCCTATTGAATCAATTGGAGAAATGTATGCAGAACGAAGAAAGAATACTGCTAGATATAAATCATTACAAGAGCTTATAAGTACACCAACTACAGTGATAGATGGACAAAATACATATACATATCAAAATTGAAATATTGAAATTAAAAATATACATTTCTTATATAAAGATTGAAAAAAAATCTTTGATTGATTACCACTCAATATAACTTGATGAAAAACCACTGCCTTTGTATGTC
>CAXYYI010000098.1:0-4091 GCA_964293055.1 uncultured bacterium
TGAACTTCATGAAAAACTTGGAGATCGTATTTGGAGATTTAAAGGTCTTGTTATCAAAGTACAAAAACCTTCTCATCCAGATGGTACATTCACTATCAGAGGTGTGGCTGCTGGACATACAATCGAAAAAGTATACCCACTTTCTTTTCCTAAATTCGAAAAAGTAATCGTACTTGACGAATACAAGATTAGAAGAAGTAAACTTTACTATATCAGAGAAAAAGTTGGTAAAAGTGCTAAGTTTAAGAGCCTTCTTACAGCTGATAAAAAAGATAAAAACCTTCTTGCATAAGACACTAATTACACACTTTTATTTGTGCTATAACTATTATATATAATGGAATTACAAGTAACAAACCGTGTTGTTTTCGGGAAAAAAGTAAACAATATACGTAAACAAAGCCTTGTACCAGGGATTGTATATGGGAAACATCTCAAGACACCGGTAGCAGTGCAATTTGATAAAAATACTTTCATCAAACTTTATAAAACAGCTGGTGTATCTACTCCTATTGATCTTACAGGTGATAATAAAGAACTTGTACTTATTCATAGTATCGATACTGACCCTGTAACAGATGTAGTATTGCACGTAGATTTCTTGGCTGTAAAAGCAGATGAGAAAGTAAGAGCATCTGTTGCTATTAGCATGACAGGTCAATCTCCTGCAGAAAAAGAAGGACTTGGTACGGTACAACTTATTAAGGACCATGTAATGGTAGAAGCTCTTCCAAGAGATCTTCCTCATGATATTACAGTTGATATCTCAGGACTTGCAACATTGCAAGATGGTATCTTTGTTAGTGATCTTAAAATCAGCGACAAAGTAACAGTACTTGATGATGCAGATCAACCAGTAGTAGCTATCGTAGAAATTGAAGACGGTAGTGAAGAAGAAACTACAGCTCCAGAAGCTGCAGCTGCGTAATTAGCGTTATAATCGTAATACATATATTTCATTTTATATTACACCTATTATTATCATGGCAAGAGTATGTGATTTCACAGGTAAAAGAACAGTATCTGGGAATAATAGATCTCACTCAATGAGACAAACAAAGAGAACTTTCAAACCAAATCTTATTACAAAAATGGTAGATATTGGTGATGGAGTAAAGGTAAAAGTGAAAATGGCTGCAAGTTTCTACAAGAAATATAAGTCAGAATTCTAATTATCTTTGTGCAAGATAGCAAATGCTATTGATTATGAAAACTATTTCATTATCATCCTATACATTGCTTCTTGCAACATATGGGTTTGTAGCTCAGTCGGTAGAGCAATGGCCTTTTAAGCCACTGGTCCAGGGTTCGAATCCCTGCAAACCCACCAAAAAGCCTGGTCTTCGGATCGGGCTTTTTTGATTGATAAAATCTGGTATATAGATACATTATACAAGACTGATATAACTTTTTACTACTTCTTTCTAATACAATGTTTCCAATTTGAGATGACCAAGTAAAGTGATGATATACGCCAGTTTTCACCTGGGCTATAATTGTGATAAATGTTCTTGTATTTCTTTTTGAGAGTTCTCTTAGTGAAGTATGATTGGAGGCATTTTTTCAGCAATATGCGGTGATTCCATCTATGATTATGAGTGGAGAGAATTTGACCTCACTTATTACAAGTATGTTTCTCCATGGCTGATGGATGCATTTAATAGGAAATATGCTCTTCTTATGGGTTTTTGGTGATAATATTGAGGCTCGTATTGGAAATATGAAGTTTCTTATGTTTTACTTGCTTACAGGTATTGCTGCAAGTTTTGCACATATTTTGACAGATACATCTAGTATGATCCCATCGTTGGGTGCATCAGGTGCAATCTCAGCGGTACTAGGAGCATATTTGGTACTTTTCCCATGATCTCGTGTCAAAGTACTAGACTTCCGTATGTGACAAACATATTTTGTTCCAGCTATTCAGTTCCTAGGATATTGGATTCTGATTCAAGTTGTAACAGGTGTTGGATCATTGGCAGCAGCAGGATGATGATGAGGTGTCGCATACTTTGCACATATATGATGATTCGCAGCTTGATGGATCTGGGCAAAAATCGGACATATGTTGCCTGTGAGTTATAATGAGAAGTGATGAGAAGTGGTGGAGAGGGAAGAGTAATAACTAAAAAATCCTCATCGAGTACGATGGGGATTTTTTTTATCTAAACAAATATGATCGTATTTTATAACTTCAACTTTCTTACAATTTTGTCCATTGTTGTTTGTGGGGCTGTTTCCACAAGAGGTATCATTTGTTGGAGTGTTGTGATAAACTCTTGTTTGTTTGTATGTTCGTCATCAAATGAGAATATCATAGTTTCTTTATTTGTCAGGATGATGATGAGATTCTTTCGTTCTTGTGTTGCTGAGTCTACTTCGACAACAAAACTGTCTAGTGATTGTCGTGGTCGAAGTCTTGTGTCTACAACAAATCCAGTGTCACGTATTGTCAAATTAATATGTTTATTCTTTGTAAGAGAAAAGAGGATATATGCTCCTGTAAAAAGGAAAAGAATAATAGCACCAAAAAGATTAACAAACCATAGTGATAGTCAAATGACTGCAGCAAGTACTACTGCAAATCCTATAAACCAGATACGACTTCTTTCAAAATGTTCACCATTGTAGACACGTACTTGCATAGAAGATAAGAAATAAGAGAATAAATATATTATCTAAGGATGAAACTATGTTGTATAATATTTCCTATACTGAAAAGTGTATCTTCTTTCCAGTGATTTGCCATAAGTTGTACACCGCAGGCAAATGTTTCATTGTTATTTTGTACAAATCCAGTTGGGATATTGATAGCTGGATATCATCCTATATTTGCAGGAATTGTATAGATGTCCGCTAGATAGTTTTTGATTGGGTCATTTGTTCTTTCTCCAATCTTCCATGCAAATTCAGGAGTTGTTGGTCCAAGAATCACATCGACATCATCAAAGATCTTTGCCATAGACTGTTGCATTTTTGCTCTTACTGCTTGTGCTTTACGATAGTATGCATCATAGAACCCAGCACTCAATACAAATGATCCAGTAAGAATTCTTCTTTTAACTTCTGTACCAAATCATTTATCTCTAATAGTATCGTAGTAGTCTTTTATAGAGGCGAATGCTGCTGTATCATCTTGAAGTCAGTATCTAATACCGTCAAATCTAGCCATATTTGTACTAACTTCTGCAGGCATAAGCACATAATATACAGCTACCATATATTTGAGTAGTGGGAAATCAAATGGTATCACTTCAGCACCGTGTTGTTCGGCCCAAGCAAGTACTTGTTTTGTTTGTTCAGCGATGAGTGGATCAATTCATTCATCAAAGAATTGTGTGAAGTACCCAATCTTTTTCCCAGCAAGGAGATTTGTTGCTGTACTCATTGTATCTATTGTTGGCATAGCACTTGTATCAATACCAAGAGCTTGTTCACTTGTTTGTATTGCACTATATCGACTTGCAGTATCATTTCTTTGGCTACTTGTTGCGTCTTTGGTGTCATGTCCACTTATAGCGTCTAAGAGTATTACAGCATCTTTGACGGTCTTTGTCATAGTTCATACTTGATCAAAAGATGAGGCCATAGCTTGTACACCATATCTACTCACTCTTCCATATGTTGGTTTAAGTCCAACAATACCACATAAGTTTGCTGGTTGTCTCACAGATCATCATGTATCAGTACCAAGTGCAGCAATACATAAATCTGCAGCTACAGCAGCAGCAGATCCACCAGATGATCCACCAGAAATACGATTATCTCCATAAGGATTAAGTACTGGTCCATATGCAGAGTTTTCGTTACTTCCACCCATAGCAAACTCATCAAGATTTGCTTTCCCAAGCAAACATCCACCAGCATTCTCAAGATTAGCAAAACATGTTGCACTATATGAAGGTACAAATTTTTCAGCTATCTTAGAACCAAAAGTAGTTCTTACTCATTGTGTATTAATGAGATCTTTGAGTACAATTGGAGCACCAGCCAATGGTTTGTTTGCAAGTGTGTCTATATTATTTTCTATATACTCATCAGCAAACGTCAGAAAAGCATTGTATCTACTGTTTTCTTGTTTTGCTTTTGTT
>CAXYYI010000099.1:0-4034 GCA_964293055.1 uncultured bacterium
GATGATGATGATACAGATACAGGGAAGTGACCTTCAGCAATTTTTGATAATACAAATGTGAAAGAACTATATCTTATTTCAAAAGATAAAAAGAAAAGAATTATTATAAGAAGAAACCGTATTGCACAAGCAGATTTTAATGGTGATGGTATAGCATGAAATGTGCCAACAGAAAACCTATATACATTACAGATGTTGCAACTAAAAGGATTTGATGCAGGTGATAATCATAATTTTGATGCTATGTCTTCAAGTGGTGTATATGATGGTGTAATTGATACTTGGGCATGTGATGCAGAAGCATGATTCACATGTGCATGACCGTCAGTCTGAGGTATTTATGGTGCATATCATCTTCCTGTAGAAAATAGTCCACAAGATGGGTGGGTAAATATTATGACAAATGATGTCAGCGTGATAGATTGGAATATGACTATCACACCAACAAAAGATCCTGAATATGCTTGGTGAGAACCAATTGAGCAACGTAATCCATTTATTACATTGTATATAAAAACAGCAATGTATGGACAAAACTGGGTGAATAAAATTTGAATAGGAAATGTGAGTGCAGTGACATATGATCTGCAAACCTCATTTAATGTGAAAAGTAATTATTAATCAAAACTGATTCCATAGTTTATAGAAAACATCTTGTCTTAAGTTCTTTCTAGAAAGGAGAAAATTACTTCATGTATTTGTTTTTGAGAGTATCTCATACTATCTTACCAACAGAAATTCAACGTTGTTTGTGTTGTACAATAACATATGCATGTGGAGTAGTTGGTACTATATCTGTTGTGAGATCATAACCATCACTATATCTTTGCAAAGAAGTGTCATCCAATTGGATGACATTTTTTGTTGCAAGATGGCCAAGGATATTTCACAAACCATGAAGTGGTCTTAATTCTTTATTGTTATTCCATTTGAAAATTGGAACACCAGCTTTTTCGATATGTATTTTATTATGCAGTAATAAATAGTCTTTTGTCGTTACATAGACCTGTTTTTGTGTACTAACAAAAAAATACTGATCTTTTGGTAGTTCTATATTATAATCATTGAAAAGTATTGCTGTTATTTTTTCTTGGAGATCATTTGAGAGTATGAGTTGAGATTCAGTTGTTTTTTGTGGTTTATCACTGACTTCAAGAGTCTCGTTTGTTTTCTTATAAAGTGCAATAAAAAATCATCCAGTGTGTTGTATATGTGGCCAAAAACGAGCAACTTTTTTTGCATCTTCTTCAGAAAGTAATGTCTCATCTTGTCGATGAGTAACACCAGAAGTTTTATTATTGATAGCGACGTTTTCTAGTGTGAGATAATCGCTGTACTTATTGAGGACGTATGATACTACTCACTCATTTTCCCATGGATTGATTGTACAAGTAGCATAGACGATATATCATCAAATTTTACAAGTTTTGATTGCAGAAGTGAGGAGTTCCTTTTGTGTACGAGCAATTTTGTGTACCAGATCTTCACGCCATCGTTTTGTCCCTGCATCAGATTTGAAACATGTTCCTTCTCAAGAACATGGTGCATCAACAAGCACTGCATCAAAGAAGTTGGGTAGTATGCTTCCAAATACTGATCATGACATGTTTGTTACGCATCCATTGTAGATACCAGTTCTATTTAAGTTGGATTGTAAGGAAATTATTCTTGAACCACTCATTTCATTACTCACAACAAAACCTGTTGCTTGAGGTAATGATTGGATGTCTGTTTGATGAAATAGACTATCTCATAATTGTACTGATTTTCCTCCAGGAGCAGCACACATATCAAGAATGATATCTCACGTTTTGATAGGAAGAATATTGGCTGGAAGTGATGCGGCTACTTCTTGCATATAAAAAAATCATGACGTATGAAGCCAATGTTTGCCAAGCCCCATATCATATATCTCTCTTGTTATATAGTATGTGTCAGAATGTTCAACAAATCATGGAGCAGTCAAAGTCCATCCATACTGTTTTGCCATCATAAAGAGATCATCCTGTGAGACTTTGTGAGTCACTATTTTTATACTCTTTTCAATAGACTCTTGATAACATCCAAAATATGCATCTATATTAGATTGATTGTTTTGTAACAAAGAAGAAATCATATCATGGTATGTTTTCATCGAACAGAGTTTGTGAAAGTAAAAAAATTAATGATAATGCATTAATTGATATATAGTGCCTTTCGAGAGGTAGTATCTATTGAAGAGCTTTTTTGATATCACTGATTCTATAACCTTTTTGTGCTATTTTCACAACAACTTCATATCCGTCTAGTCATTTTTTCTTATATTTTTCTACCTCCTTACGAATACGTTCAAAAACTCATTGTTGAATTTCTTCTTCTTGCTCTTTAAGAATTTGATCGATAATGATCTTACTTACTCATTTGTGAACAAGTTTTGCTCTCACAAGTGCTGGTAGTTTTCCTTTTTTTACAAGTTCTGAATTGATATAGAGTTTTGTAAATTGTAGATCGTCAATGTATCATTTCTTTTTGAGAAAATCCATAGTGAAGTCTATATCTTTTTGAGAGTATTTTTTTGTATAGAGTTTTGTCCTGAGTTCTTGTTCAGTTTTAGGATACAGGTGTATATATTTGAGAGAGTAGTCGAGACAAGTAGCCATATATGAGAAAATAATATAAATAGAAGTAATATTCTTCTATATATAGATAATCGCTCGTCGTATACAATGATATTTTTTGATTATATATGTTTTTAAAAAACTGTCTAGGTGAATTTGAAAAAAATGTATGTTTCTTGTGTCTGTCTTTTGCGATGAAATAAAAACTCATTATTATTATGTATAGATTTTATATATTTCTACGCGCATGACTGAACTAGAAAACACACAACCATCAGATCAAATTGAATCTACTGTCGATGTAGAGAATGATCTAGAGGAGCTAATTACAGCATCTACAACACCTGCAAAAGCTGTAGGAAAGATAGATTTTAGTGCATCAAATGAAGCGCAAAAACAAGCTGATAAGAAAGAAGCTATCATGCGTGATAGAAGTTTGCCAAAACGTATCATGTTGTGGTCTGCTAGTTTCTTATTAATTATTGCCGCTGGTGTAATAGGGTTTTTGTTTTATCAGTATATCTGATATCAAGAAACTGGTAAAGTAGCTGAAAGATGGGCTACGCAAATGCCATGGATCGAAAAACAATATATTGAGGTGATTCGTTTATTGTGACTACAAGATATTAATAAATATAGCGCACAATCAATTGTGACAAGTGACTATGGTCCAGATAATATTGTATCAACTATCATTAAGGATCCATCGTGGGACTTTCTATCAAAGAAGAAAACACTGCAAGAGTGAGTAGGGCAACTCTATCAAACTGTTGCAAAAAAATATGATAACTATGACTCTTTGAAAAAAGAAGTAGGGGAACAATGATTCTTCCCAAGAGATATTCAATCAATTGCGAAATGAGTCTTCTTTGATAACTCATTGCAAAAAGCAATTATATCTATTGAGTCTGTAAGATTCGCAACAGCATTAAAATTCTTTTCATCACTTGATAGTTTCTTAGCACAACTATCATCATATACATCTACTAATAAAGATGATCTAAATACACAACTGCAAGAGTTTATTAAGAGATGAGAGAAAGATATTAATAATTATATTGTTTCATGTTATCTTAATGGATATGAAATTTCATCAACATGTAGTACTATTGGTGATTTTGCAAACTACTACTACTATCTTGATCCAGCATCATTGAATCAAAAAAACTTCTTAATTACTATGGATGCGTTGGAATCAAAACTAGAAAACACTGATTTCCCTTCACTAGAAATATCAATGAAGAGTATTGATCCACTACGTAATACAAATAGTCTGAATGTGGAAATTAATACATTTAAAGATGATGAAGCGCAACTTACTGCAACAAAGGGAATTCTTAATCCACATATCTATCTTGTAACAAGTATTATCAATAATTTAAGAGCAAGTAGATATGTACTAACTGATTCAATCAATGTAAATACTCTGAAAGTAAA
>CAXYYI010000100.1:0-3912 GCA_964293055.1 uncultured bacterium
CTTGTATTCATGCATCAAGTAGTTCATCAAGAAAATCAATTGTACAAATATCAGCAGCACTCATAACATAATTATTGTCTATAATTAGTTCTTTACCAGTATCTATATCTGTAACTTTATACTTTGCACGACAGTTTTGTAAACAAGCTCAGCGATTGGCGCTTGCATTATCTGTATACAAACTCATTTGGCAACGTCATGACTGTGCTACACACAATGCACCATGAATAAATGCTTCAATTTCCACCAAATGTCATTCACGTCACATAAGTTGTTCTGCAATAATTTTTTCATGGATTGTTTTGATTTGAGGAATAGTGAGTTCACGAGCGAGTACGACACGATTTGTAAATTGTGCAAAAAATTTCAGAGACTCATAGTTGGAAACAGAAAATTGTACTGATACATGAACAGGGATATTAATTTCATTACAGTATTGTATAGTTGCAAAATCAAATGCAATGATTGCATCGACATTGTTTTTTTGTGCTGCATCTACAAGTTTGCGCATGATTGTAATATCATGATCATAGAGGAGTGTATTTACAACAAGATATGCTTTGACTTTTGCTTCATGACAGATTTTCATAATTTCCGCTAGATCGCCAAGTGTGAAATTTGCTGCAGCTCTTGCACGCATATTGAGTTGTGTAACACCAAAATAGACTGAATCTGCACCTGCTTGAATTGCTGCCATAAGTGACTCATAACTTCATGCTGGCGCCATAATCTCTGCTTTTTCTACCGGTATCATTATGTATTTTTATAAAATAGAAGTATGTAAGTATACTCTTTTATGAGACTATTTCCATGATATTTTTATCTTATAGTACTAAACTTTCAATCACCAGTATGAGCTGGTAGATATTTATACTTTTCTTGACTATAAGAACAGTGATGGAGAGAGGATTTAGCAGTTTATTTCTGGCAGTTACTATGTCGTCATAAAAAGTGTCTTGTGAACTTTAATTTTTCTACAATTTTAAAAATGCTGCAAGATATTCTTGCAGCATAAATATTATGGTTTGTCGTATTCTGTAAAACTTTTTTACAGAGCTTGTGCAGCCACAAGTGCAGCATAAGCTCCATTTTTTGCTATAAGTTCTTCGTGAGTACCCTCTTCAAGTATCTTACCATCTTTGAGGTACAGAATTCTATCCATAGCTATCACTGTTGAAAGTCTATGTGCAATGACAATCATTGTAGTATCGCGATCTTGTTTAATCTCAATAATTGCTTCTTGAATTGCCATTTCTGAGTGGCTATCAAGGCTACTTGTAGCTTCATCTAAGATTAGAATATTTCTTTTTGCAAAGAGTGCCGCAGCAATCGCAATACGTTGTTTTTGCCCACCCGATAATTTATTCCCTTTTTCACCAGCAAGATATGAGTATGCATGCAGGTTTTTCTTAGGATTTTTAAACTTAAGGATGAAGTTGTGCGCTTGTGCTTTTTTTGCTGCTTCTTCTACTTCATCTTGTTCAGCATGTGGGTTTGCATATTTTATATTGCTTGCAATAGACCTGTTGAATAATGATGGTTCTTGTGGAACGAGAGCAATATGTTGTTGTAAAGAACTAAGAGCAATATCAGAAAGTGGTATATTATTAATACTCACAGTACCTGATTGTGGCTCAATATTTCTCATAATCAATTCAATAAGAGTTGATTTTCCAGATCCAGATGGTCCAACAATAGCAACCTTTTCACCTTTTTTGATTGTCAGAGAAAGATTTTTAAAAATTGGTCTTTTCTCATCATATCCAAAAGTAACATTATCAAATGTTATATCACTAGCTTCTGAAAGAAGTTGTTGAGTACCGTTGTTGAGAATTGGTGATTGATATTCTAAAATAGCTATCATCTCTTTTGCATCAGAAACATTGCCTTGTACATTTTTTATAACATTACCAATAGTCGAAAGTTTTGATGATAATGAAATAACATAACTATTCAGTAAAATAACTTCACCGATAGAAAAGTACTTTTGTTCCCAATAGTATAAACTAATAAGGACAGTTGCAACTACCATACTCACTTGAATAACATCATTAGCGGACCAATGTATATATCCTTTTAACCAAGCATTCTTGCGTTTTTCTGCACGAATACTGTTTGCCTTACTGAATCTTTTTTTCTCTCGTTCAATTTGTCCAAATGTATGAATAGTATTGATATTTGAGAGCTGATCGGCGAGTAAGTTAGTAACTCGTGAGTCACTTTGACTCAGCTCTTCATTTGCTGGTGACATCCAGCGAGCAATACGATACGTCATAAGAGCAAATAAAATACCTATACATATCATTATACTACCTACAACTGGCATAATAGTAACAAGAATTGGAATAATACATATAAAAATAACAATACTTGGTAATATGTGATAAAACATATCATCGTATATTTTTTCATATGCTTTTACTAATTTGTTGTGTTTACCAACAATAGCACCAACACTACTACCACTGTTTTTGAAGAATCGTGGTGGAAGACCCAATAAGTGGTGTGCAGAATAATCTGCTAATTCCTGCATTGTTTTTTGCTGTAAAACAATAATCATATAGTTTCCTAGTCGCCACACAATAAATTTTGTGATAATAAGACCTATGAATATAAGTGCTATATTGTATGTGATTGGAAATGATGTATTGTTTGCAATTGCTTTCGATAGATTAGCGTAGTATCGTGGTGCAATCACATCACCTAATAGAGGAGTTGCAATAGCTATTGCTAGCGATAGAAACACACTCATTTTCTCTGATTTCTGGATACTCCAGAAGAATGTTAAAACTTTTTTCATATGGTATATATATTTTTGTTTACTATTCTTTATAAATATTATTTTATTAATGTCAATAAAAAAATACTTTGAAATCATAATTCATACCTATGGTTTGCATGATCGAGAATATAATCTAAGGACTTCCTTGCAGTTTGATTTAAGTGATATAGCTTTCTCAATCAGTATTGAAGAAATTCTATGATAAAAAAATCTCACCTATAAAGGTGAGATAGTTATATAAGTAATGAAAGCAACTATATTGATAATCTTTTATTATTTCACAAATGTATCAACAACTCGTCCTACCATAGGATCAACATTTGTTCCATGAGTTATAGCACCACCAAGTGCCCCTGTAATACTTAGGAGTATAAATCAAATAATAGCAATTAATCCAAGTATTTTATGCATATATTTTGCTGTAACAATACTAGCAAGTCTCTTTTGATTTCTCTGTGATAGTGCAATTCTCCCAGCACTACTTGTACTAATCCATTGGAGAACATAGATAATTGCTATAATTACATAACTCATATATGCTTTTTCAGCAAACTCTTCATGAGTGTGAATCAGCTTAGATTTCCCACGAAGTTTTTCTGCTTGCTCACCAGTTTGTAGACTAAAGAACGCTCATATAACTCATACGAATAAGAGTATTTTCTTTGTCATTAGTAGTTTTGCTTCAAAACGTGGTGCAAACATAGTGATTACTTCAAGTATTGTATACAGTGAGAGACATGCAATAGGAAAGTGAACGAAGATTGGATGAAGATTCATTGTTTGTATGAAAAAAATTATAAATAATGCAAAAAGCTATGTGTATTTGTAATAACTTTTTTATGTAATGCAATATTATTTCGGTGAGAGTATTGTATTTCTATTATGTTGAAAAAATATGCATATATGCTGAATAAAAATTACTCGCCTTTGGCGAGTATATGTTTTGATTATCTATGAAAGTATAGTTTATACCTATAATTTTTGTCCTTAAGATTCTCTAAAGGTTGGAGTTGTATACTGCATAACGTATCATAAGATATAGATAAGGAGCAGTGGCAAACATAGACTCATCTTATACATATATACCTTATGATAGCATCTATTTATTCTTTATACGGATACAAAAATGA
>CAXYYI010000101.1:0-3853 GCA_964293055.1 uncultured bacterium
GTGAGCCAAGGTGTTGGCAGGCCTTCTTGTCTTTCTAAGAGTTGTTGGATTATAACATTATTACCAATACTTTTCTATCTCTACTTTGATCCAAGTATAGTAAAAATTTTGAGTAGTACATGAGGAATTCTATGAGGTCTACTTATTATCATTGTTACTATAATGAATATTCGCTTGCATAGCACGAAACAAAAAGTAAAAATTATACCAATGATCTCTCACGATCAATTCCGATCACGATGCTTATTTCTTATAGCAGGTATCGGCGTCTTATATCATATCTTTCATATCTTGTAGACAGAGATAAATCATTATTTATAAAACATATATAGTATTTTATATATTTACCATTACTTCACATGAAAAAACGACAAATTGGGATCCTTGGGATTGCGATATGACAAGCTGTTGCAATTTTGGCAAAAGAAAAAAAACTTCGTGATGATATACAAGCAACGCCAGGTATATTTGGGAAACTTAAGTTACTTGGAGAAAAACGATTACATACCAATAAAACTTTGATTAATGAGGTCAAAAATATTGATCGAGAACAAGCAACAAATACACTAGAAAATGATGCGAAATATGATCTTGAAAATGCACAAACATGGTTTGAAGAACAAAAAAACAAAGATCGAGAAGCTGAAGGACATCAAGCTGTTCGTACAATCAAAGATAATATCCCATCTGAAGAAAAAGTTAAAAATACAGTAGAGACATATACAAAAAAGCTCAAAAAATGGTGGGATGAACAATAGAAAAATATATATTCTATTCTCTCTTGCAAAACTAGTATAGAATAAGTATTCTACAAGCGATATAGGTTTTATTTCTACTTATGATAATCATGTTATTTGACTTTCAAGCCTATCTCATGGAAATGAGAGAAAAAGCTGAGAAAAAAGAAACAGTTGAAAAATATGAAAAAATTTTCGGCCCTATTGAATGAGATATTAAAGATCAAATTTGGTATCGCGACTATATTTCTCAATTTAAACCTATGAGTTACCTTGTACCAGAAGAATTAACTGAAGATTTTGACTGGGACTTATTAAGTCAATTAGTTGCAGGATCATTTAGTTCTGATGGGACGTTTGATGCAGAAGAAGGGAAATCACAAAGTGATTTCGTAATAGCTGTACAAAGTGGAGAACAATATGTTGTAAAAAAAGTATCAGAACTACGAGGATTTCAAATTTTGAGACTCTACGAAATTTATGTAGAAGAACAAATGAATCTCCAAATTCTGATTGCAGAAGATGAAAATGAAAAAGAAGCTATTCTAGCACAAAGAGAAAGTAAATTTACAAGATGGAAACTTATTACTGAACAAGAAGAAAATAAAAAACTTATGAAAGAAGCAGAAGTTGAAAAAGCTGATAAACTCGATGATCTTTATAGTCAACTATAATACAATGCTCTATATACTTTCTTAATTTAAATTAACACATAAAAAAACCTATCCAATATGGATAGGTTTTTTCTTTATATAGAGAAGAGTATAATACTCTTCTTTTCTAGTTTTCAATCAATGTATATACCAATGTTCCTGCATAACTTCCCGCTGCTTGTCCTGCTGGTACATTTACTTGCAAGTTGATATTCCCTGCATAGTATCCAATTTTACCAAGATTCGCTCACGCATTTCTCTTGATAAATGTTCTTGAGGTATTCAACGCTTGATATGCTGTCGTTGCTGCATCAAATACTACACTTGTATTTGTTGTTCCACTCACTGTTACGATTGATCCTACTGATCTAAACGATACATTTGATCCTGAAATAGCATTTGATCCAGCTACTAGGTTTCCTGACATTTGTAACGTCGTATTATATCCACTATCTGCTCCTTTTAGATCTTGCACCCAAAAGTAATTTACTGCTCCTGTAAAGTCTTGCGCTAGTGTTTGTGCTGAGAATGATGTACTCAATGTCGTTGCAAACGTCAATGCTGCTGGCGCTCCATATGTTACCGTTCATGCCGTGATTTGCATGTTCACTGTTGTATTTGCTGCTTGTGATACTGATGTAAGTAACATACTACCTGCTAATATTCCTAGCGATAAGATCGCTCAAATTTTTGTTTTTTTCATGCTGGGTTTTTGTATAAGGGGTAAATCTTTAACATATCTATCATACACCTTTTCTTAAATTTGTCAAAAAATATATGACTTTTTTTTATATATCAAAAGAAATCGTATAAATATATTATAATATAATCATAGAAAAGACTATTTTTAGTAACAAAATAAAGCTATAAACCTCTTGCACCGCAGGTGCAAATATGTATAGTGATAAGGTTGTCATAGGTATATGTGTGAATACCATGTGACATAAGTTTCCCCAAAAAATATTTTTTTCAAAAAAGAGTAAACAAAATCCCATCCAAATTCTATTATTTACTACAATTATCTGTTCAGATGTCTGAAAAAGAACAACCACTTATTCAAGAAAATCTCATGCCTCAATCTATTGAGCAAGAAATTTCTCAATCATATATTGAGTATGCCATGTCTGTAATCGTATCTCGTGCCCTACCAGATACAAGAGATGGTATGAAACCAGTAATTAGAAGAATCCTCTATGCAATGTATGACATGTGATTGAGTCATACTGCAAAGTATAGAAAATCTGCAGCAGTAGTCTGAGATGTTCTTGGGAAGTATCATCCACATGGTGATAGTTCTGTGTATGATGCAATGGTAAGACTTTCACAACCATTCTCATTGAGATATCCACTTGTTGATGGACAAGGGAATTTCGGTTCTATTGATGGAGATGGTGCAGCTGCGATGAGGTATACTGAAGCAAGATTGACAAAAATTGCTGGAGAGATGCTTGAAGATATCGAACAAGACACAGTAGACCGAAGAGATAACTACGACTCATCAAGACAAGAACCTATTATGCTTCCTACAAAATTTCCAAATCACTTGTGTAATGGAACAATGGGTATTGCAGTAGGTATGGCCACAAATATGCCTCCTCATAATCTTGCTGAAGTGATTGATGCATGTCTTCTTCTTATCAAAGATCCAGAAGCAACAATTGAAGATATTATGGGATATATCAAAGGACCAGATCTTCCAACAGGAGCAATTATTTTTGATAAAAGAAATATTGTTGATGTCTATAGTAAAGGGAAATGATCTATTGTGTGTAGAGGGAAAACTCATATCGAAGAAACAAAAGGATGAAACCTTATCATCATTGATGAGATTCCATACCAAGTAAACAAATCTAGTCTTGTTGCCAAGATTGCTGAACTTGTTGTAGATAAAAAAATAGATGGTGTTACTGATATTAGAGATGAGTCAAATAGAGAAAAAATGAGAATCGCAATTACACTCAGAAGATGAGTTGATCCTCAAGGTATCCTTATCAAACTCTTTAAATACACAGAACTACAAAGCAATATCAATATCAACAACGTAACACTTGTTGAAAAAGGTGGGCAACCAAGACTCTTGAACATCAAAGACCTTCTTATGGAATTTGTAGACCATAGAAGAGATGTTGTACATAGAAGATCTGTTTACCAATTAAATAAAGCAAAAGATAGACTTCATATTCTCGAAGGTTTGAAACGTGCTATTGATATTCTTGATGAAGTGATCTATACAATTAGACACTCTGACGATAAAGCACAAGCAAAAGACAGTTTGATGACAAAATTTGAGTTCTCAGAAGTACAAGCAGAATATATCCTTCAAATGAGATTACAATCGCTTGTAGGTCTAGAAATTCAAAAAATTATTGATGAAATCGAAGAAAAGAAAGCACTTATTGAGTACCTAGAAGGAATTATTAATGATCCTGTAAAACTTGATAAGGTTGTGACTGATGAAATGAA
>CAXYYI010000102.1:0-3849 GCA_964293055.1 uncultured bacterium
AGTGAGACAGGTGATGAGTAAATTAATCATCAAGGATTTGGATTTATACTATGGTTTTTCTATGAAAGTGAATAAACATGAGGTGCAAAAAGTTTTTTATAGATAGTAGTCTATAAAATTATGCTATTTTGCACATAAAGTCTATTGACATAATTACTATATATACATATAATCTCACAATCAATTTGTTTAGATTTTTACTATTATCTTTATGGTAATAAGAATCGGCTGACTAGAAAGTACAACCGTTCACTTCCTTGATGCTCCTGGTTATATAACTTGAAAAGTTGTAAAGTATAAAGAAAAAATACAACAAGAAGTTGTTGAGGCATTTCAATGGCACTGATATCATATAGATTTCAATATGTGAATATCTCAAGATATGTCAAAACCTGAATACGACTCTATAGATCAAGAAAAAGGTACTGATAGCGACATTACCGTCTCCTGAACAATAAAACCATTTTCTAAAAAATGGTTCAAAAAGACATTTGGTGGTAGCTCATTTCCTAAATAACTCTATTTTACAAGAACTTTTACTATTTCACACTATATTATTATGCCATATTATGATAATTATGAAGCAAGATTTGCAGAAACAATGTTGTTGGTATGAGAATCTGCTGACACTTTATTAGATCAATTGACTGTTGATAATCAAAATCAAATTCATGGAATTCTTTTTGCAAAAGAAGAAGCACAAAATATACATGATGCTCATCCTACTAGAAAACCTTTAACAAATGAAGAGATTGCAATGAATGCAATAGATATTGAAGATGATTTTGCCAGTCTTGATCAACTTGCAGAAACATTTACAGTTTCTATTGATGATGCTGCATAATCATTTGCAGATCACTATCCTCCAAACCCTTCTTGTTGAATTTTATCTGCGATAGACTTGTCACCTTGTGTGACAAGTTTTCCTTTTTCTAGAACATATACCCAGTCTACTGGAATATAATTAAGTATAGAAAAGTAATGAGTAATGATAATAAAAGTATTTTCTCAAGAGTTAAGTTCTTGCATAAGAAGTGCTACTGCTCTAAATGCATCAACATCCAATCAGCTATCAACTTCATCAAGAATAATATATGTAGGTTGCAGTAATTTAATTTGTAGGATTTCTACTTTTCTTCTTTCTCCTCATGAGAATCACACATTCAAATCACGTCGTAAAAATTCTTTATCAATATGTAATTCTAAGAGAAGTGGCTCAATAATTTTCTTAAATGACACAAATGTTTCTTGTACACCTGTTTTTGCAGAGTATATCGTTCTCAAAAATTCAAAAAGCTTAATTCCTTTGATTTCAGGAATTGATTGGAAAGCAAGAAAAATTCCTCTTTTTGCTCTTTCATCTGGGCTCATATCATTAATAACTTCTCCATCATATGTAATTTCACCCTGTGTTAATGTATAGGCTGGATGTCACATCAACGCCATTGCTAGTGATGATTTCCCAGAACCATTTTTTCATAAAAGACAGTAATTCTTTCATTTTTCAAATTGTAATGTAATGTCTTGCAATACATTTTTTTCAGCTATCTGTACTGATATATTTTTACACTCGATCATCTATATATACTTCTCTGATAATCTAAAAAACCTATTATAGGTATATATAATAGGTATTCATTATCAATAAATAATATTTATGCATCAGCTTTTTATTTTATTCTTTCTACTAATTTTATAGTCTATTTTGTTAGTATACGATAAAAAATATCTTCTAATTCTTTCCTCTCTTGATCAAAATTCCTATCATTAAGCCATGCCTGAAAGTCATTATGGAAAAACTGTACAGTTTCTTCTAATCATTTTTCTTGCATACCCAAATATGCTTCAACATCTCATTGCTGGAGAATAAATATATTTTTTTTATATAGCTCCTCTATCATCGTTTCTATTTCTTGCCAATGATGAGGTTCGTGTTTTTTTAAGTATTCTATAATTGCTTGATATTTTTCTGATTTTGATAGGTATCAATTACGTGTATGTTGCAAGGCTTTTTTCTCATAATAATGCATATTGATTGCCTGGTTCCCCGTATCTTGAATATTATCTCGATCTCAAATGAAATAACTTTCAATACCAAATGTACGTAAAAATTTCTTCCAACGAGCATATCATCACTTTCCATTAATATTTACTATTTCATAATCTTTTGCACTTTCTTCCCAACGAGGGTTATTTCAAATAGTATCCAAAAGCATACTCATCAGTTTCTCACTCGACCATAATTATTTTTTTTACAAAAAAGATTTTTGCAGTATTTGTAAACTTCAATATTTGCATCAATTTACTTGTATCTTCATTATAATTTTCTCATGGTGTCACGATATGAGTAATACCTTCATCCGTATGAAACCTATACACATGTTTAATATTTTTATCATTAATCATCAATGAAGAATGCGTTGTCATAATACATTGTAATCCAAAATTTGCAGTAATATCTTCTATAAGTCATAAAAATTGTTTTTGCAGTTGTGGATGCAAATGCAACTCTGGTTCATCTATAATTAACAATCACTCTTTGAGTCAAAATCAATACACTGCACAGATAATTCACAACATAGATTTCTCTCCTGCTGAAAGGTCATCAAGATAATACTCATGTCCATGTGCATCCATCAATGAAAAACGATATGCAGAGGGTTGATCTACAATTGGTGCTACCACCAAATTACGATGTAAATACTTCTTACAAAAAAACTGAATACGTTGATATACTTCATGCTCTTTGAGAAGGTCTTCTATCTCAAAAGCAGTAGCATGAGGATTTTGGGTATATAAATATGTCGCAATTTTTTTCTTTGCATAGAGTAATCAGATAAGATGATCTTGAGCAGTCTTTACTGATGATTGTGTATTATCATGAATAGTTTGTAAAAGACGATTATAATCATCATGTCATATTGTATATACATCATCATAGTGCAATAAATTTCTATATGATCATACAATAGCATATGTTGCATGTAATGAATGCCAGTGTTCTTTATCTGCATCTATAGTATTATGTATTGCAATACAGTGCTGTATTAAATGGAAATAGACAAAATAATCATAAATAAATTTTTCAATAGATTCAGCATGATTATCAAGTAGCCATGCGATGTTTGCATGAGTATCAATTTGCACTTTACAAACAATCTGTTCATATGATGGTATATAATGTTCTAATCATTTGTAATCAAAACGAAAATTACTTTGTGAATACGTAGCAATCAATGTATTAATTTGTTCTTGGTGTGTATATAAGAATTCTAAATTTTTATGATCTTGTTCATTTAATACAAAAGTAAGAAACACAATACTAGGTTTTCACATACCAGTATGATTTTCATGTAAGTTATGTATATATTGTGGTTTATGACGAATCATATCTTGTGTATTGCTATCTGCTAGTCATTGTAAACGTTCTATTTCACAAGTATATGGTTGAAATAAAACACTACTACACACCTGTTGAATAATCTCTAAGAAAGTACTTTTACCAGCTCAGTTTGGTCATATAAAAATATGTATATTGCCAGTATCTTTTACAGAAAAAGAAACACCTGCATCATTATGCAAGTCACTAATATATGGGAATGTAGCTATGTTTGATATAACAACGTTAGATATTTTCATACTTTATTATACTTTTATCATCAATATCATGCAAATTTCACATATTAATTCTCTAAAATTTATCAGATACTACTTTACCATATAAAAAAAATAGATACGATGCCTTATCATATCTATTTTATAAGAATATAGTATTTACTATTTCTTTTTTGCTACTTTTTTAGCAGGAGCTTTCTTTGCTACAGCTTTTTTAGCAGGAGCTTTCTTTGC
>CAXYYI010000103.1:0-3841 GCA_964293055.1 uncultured bacterium
TGTTAGGTAGTGTGAAACTATGTGGCGAGCAGGATCATTACCACTTGTGACTATATCTATATATTGTTTTAGTGTGAGATTCATAAAAAACTATATTATTTCTTAAATAAGCTGTCTACTAATTTTTTTGTATCTTCTTTTTCAGATTCTGTCAGAACAGTACTTGGTGCAATTGTATCTTTTTCATCTTGTGAATCTCATCTATTAGCAATTTCATTGTTCACAATATCTTTGATTGCTTCTGTATGTTCTTTCTTTTGTTCTGGTGTTGTAGTATCTTTAAGAGCATCTGTTACAACAACTTCGTTTGATACACCAAACCATCCTTGGAGAACATGTAATGGTGTCTTATCTTGGTAGAAAGCTACTCATAGGACAAATAATAGAACTAATAATACAACAATTAGGACTCGGAAAAGAATTTTTCTCATTTGTGTTATAATGTATAAGTAAAATAATATTCAGCAGTATATACAAATATACTCTATGACGCAATAGCTTTATTATAGTATTTATCTTTTTTGTGTTTCTAGAAACTTCTTTTTTTTACTTGCCCATCGATCTCACTGTCTTGTAAGATGTTGTTCATCGTTCTTGTCAGCAAGAATATCTTTGATTGCTTCTTCTAAGAATATTGTATTTTGACTTCATTTGCATACCACGATATGAGGCGCGCTATTGTTTTGGAGAAGATATGCTTGAAGATATTGTCAGAGTGCTTCATAATTAGGAAATCGTTGGACGTGAGATAAGGTTCCATATCAGTGTGCTTGGAGGTATGGCATAACTATATTTTTCATACTATCTCATACAAGTAATGCAGCTGCATTTTGTTCGAGAAGAATTGATGCAATATATTCATGTGCCTGTTTTTCTTCTCAACCAAGTTCACGCATATCACCCAATACGTAGAGTATTTTATAGGTCGGATGCATTTGGTCTTTTCGATCTTGTGTACTATGGATAATATGTGCGACACTACGAGGTGATGCATTGTATGTTGAATCAATAATAATACTATTGTGTATTCATGCAAACATTGTCCATCTTCATGGTTGTAGTGCAAGATTAAGTGTTATATTTTGTCAATCACTTATACACTCTTTCTTAAAAAAATTATATGAAAGTATATCACTGAGGCATACTCAAACACTTGCATATGCCATATGATAATCCCCAAGAAGATTTATGCCAAGTGTGACAGTCTTTTTTCCATTAAATGTTGTAATAGCTTTTTGTACGATTGTTTCGTCAGTTGTTGTTGTGTTGTCAAATGTAATTGTTGTACTTTTGTCTCATCAACTTGCACTATATGATATAGTATCGACAGTAATTGCATCTTCCACATGATGAAGATATTCATCATCTTTATTTATAAAGACAATATTGCGACTATATTGTTGAAGAAGGAACTCTTCACGTGCAATACTATCTGGATTACCAAATTGGAGAGAGTGTACAGCATCAATTTGCGTATGTATACTACAATGAGGTCTAACAATACTAAGAAGAAAATTCATCTCTCCTGGATGATCTATTCAATACTCGAGAATAATAACATCATATGGTTTTTGTTGTGCAATATATCTACGATAAAAACATTGTCATATCGTTTTGAGAACACCTCATATGCTTGGTGTATATGATTTAATACCAAAAATACTGAGACTCATACCAAGTTCACCGTTAAAATTTTTTGGTGATGTCTCTATATGTAATTGAGGGAGGAGTTGATTGAGTGTTTGATGAACAATCATTCTGCATGATGTTTTCCCAACACTACCATTTATACCAATGACATATGGTTGTCGTTTTTTGATATATCATCTTGCAAGATATCCTAGAAGACGGAAATATGACTGTAATATTCTTTGTTTCATAGCAATATATAAAAAAAGTAGAGCGTACTATATATGTATATAGTGATCGCCCTACTATTATCAATTCTATTCTATTCTATGAGTATATTATGCAAACTCTGCAATCACTTGCCATGCGACAAGAAGGAATAAAAATATAACAAGTACCACATAGAAGATATTCATCACTGTATTTTTTGCATCTTTTACTTTTGATTCATCTCATTGTGCTGATACGTACTTGAATCACGCATAGATAAGAACAAATACCATAATAGCTCATAAAAGATATCACATCACTCTTGCAACAGTGAGCATAAATTGTTTTGCTCTTGATGCAAATGCAACGTCTTGTGCAATAAAGAATATGAAGTCTACTACCTTGATAAAGACAAGTGCTGCCAATATATTGATAATTCCAGATCTTGCTGATTTGATAACATCTTCCTTATCAAGTGCTCTCACCATTTGTACACCATACCAAATAGTCATCACAATAGCATAGAAAAAAGCAAATGCTTTGAGAAATGAGAGTATTTGAAACAGTACTCTTCATACAAGGTTTTGCATAAATCCTTGTGATCATTGTACAACATCGATTTGTAATGCTCTTCCAAGTATCCATGTAACTCCATAGACAAGAAATGTTCCAAATAACATATACATAAAACTTCTTCTAGCTGCTTTAAGTTTCCCTTCGTCATTGGGATTGAGAATAAAATCAATCCCACTCCATGCAAAGTAGAGAACAAGTACCCCAACCATAGCAATTCTAATTACTTGCCAGATGACAGAGTTCTCGTTCGTTGGTGCAAAAAGATTTGTAATATTTTGTTGGAGAGAGTTGTTTGCGCTTATACGAAACGTATTTGGATTAAATACTGTTTCATTGTTCCCATTATTGTCTGTGAGAAGTTGGTTTTTGAAATCTCTTCAGAAAGATGGAGCATTTGTTGTGACAGCAAAAGCAGTGCTTGTATACAACATCATCATACTATAGACAGCAATAACTCCGAGAATAAATTTTTTCATCAAGTGACAGCAAAGAGTAAAATATAATTTAGCTAATCAAATATCATAAGAGTGACATAAATATTCTTGTAATTATGTAGAACCCAGTCAGAATCACCAAACTGATCGCGATATTTTTGATTCTTCCAAGAGCCTTTTTGGTATCCATACCAGACTGAGCACTCGTCACAAGTTGAAATCCTGTGATAATAATAAGAATTGTTGCAACAGACAATCCAATATACATAAACCATTGGAGATATGGAGCAATATTAATTCTGATAGAGTCCAAAGTGTTTGCAATCTTATATTTACTTGCAAATTGCCCTTGTGTATCAGTCACTCTATCAAGAGCTGTATCTTGAATAGGAGATCAGGCATTTGCTGCTCCGACAACACGATCAAGTACCTCATCAGGTTGTGTTCCATAATTCCCCCAACCATCTGCAGCAGATGCAATATTCAGACTTAGTATAAGACCTGCCATGATTGCTATAATTCTATACATTGTATATGGATGAAAACAATAAATATAACTCTTATAAGTATAATCAAAATATACTGTAATATCAAAAAACACTCCATCATTCCTGATAGAGTGCGTTGTATGTAATTGACAAATATATAGTAGGTGTTGTAGTATAATTATATTATACTATGAAAAAAATTTCTTTCTTGCATGTGCTGCAATTGTCAGTCTATCAAAATCAGTTTCTCTAAATTCTTGGAAGTTCTCAATAAGTGTTGTGAGATCTTTATGTTCTACTAAACATCAATTTTTAGAGTCTACCAGTTCAGGAGTTGCACCACCATTGTATCCAAAAACTGGTACACCAAGACACAAAGCCTCACTGGTCGCTATTCCAAAACTTTCTTTTGCCAAGTTGATCATACCACGAGCATGCTTCATAAGTGCTATTTTTTCATCAACTTGCGTAATTTTCCCCACAAAAAGGACTGTCGGTCATGCA
>CAXYYI010000104.1:0-3839 GCA_964293055.1 uncultured bacterium
TTTGACTTATTAGGCCTGTAAATAATATATCTACAACTCATAGACCTTGAATAAATCAAATATTAGGAAATTTATTAATCATGAAAAACATAAATGCTCATATTAGATAGAGTATTTTACTACTTATGTATTTGAATTTTGATGAAATGAGTCGTGTCACTCAAAAATATCATACCAAGAGAATTGAGCAATATATAAGAAAAGAAAAAAGTGTATCTAATCATGTGAGCCAATGAATAGATGCTACAATAATATCTTGTAATGGTGGATAAAATAAATTGTTAATAATTCATTGGAATCGTTGCATAGACCAACCATGTAAACCATACTCTATAAAAAGTTCTGCACTCGCAATTTGTCATCCAAAATCAATCATATATAGATTGGGATATGTCCATATCTGATATAACAAAAATCATATACCACATGTTGTGAATAACCCACTAATAATCATATATCGTGTATTTGACGAGTTTTGTTTTAGTAATCTTTTTCGTTGCATTGCGGCAGACAGTCAATAAAGAATATCTAGTAATACTTTTTTTTATGCGAAAATGCAACTATTGTAATTGTGGTAGAAAAAACACTAAGAATCTATATGTTTTATATAGTATTCTATAATTTATATATGATGCAAGCACGTATTTTACAAGGCGCACCTGTCGCAGACGCACTCTATCAAAAAACATATGAGTATATAACACAACACGGTATCAGTGGATATCTTGCAATTTTTATGGTGGGTGAAAATAATCCATCAGCAGTCTATGTTCGTAAAAAAATTGCATATGCTGAAAAACTGTGACTTACATGACGTCTTTTTCAGTATGATCAGTGAGCATATTTTGATGAAAATAATACCGAAATCAACGAACTCTATGAAAAAATTATGCATGATATCAATGTTTGTAACACTGATCCACAGTGTCTATGAATTATTATCCAACTTCCATTGCCAGAGATTTTGATGCAATATAAAAAACAACTTCTTGATGCAGTAGCTGTAGAAAAAGATGTTGATTGTCTTGGTGAAAAGCTCTTAACCATCTCACAAGTATGAACCGGTGAACTGCAAGTTGCACCAGCAACACCTGCAGCTACGCTGCATTTATTAGACTATTATTATTGTGGTAATGCTGAAGATAATGCTGCTAGTAATGAACAACTATTTGATTTAGAGACTGGGAAATTTCTCAAACCTCATGTAGTTTCAGTACTAGGAGAGAGTGATTTGATTTGAAAACCGCTTACTCATATGTTGAAAGATCGCGGTGCTATAGTCCATAGTTTTAATGAGTTTTCTGACCAAAATCAGATGCGTAGCATCTGTCAATCATCGGATAGTATTTTTGCAGCGACAGGAAAGTTACATCTCGTAGACGAGCAGTTCGTGAGAGATGATCAAACTCAAATTATTGTTGATATAGGTCGATGATTTATTGATGGTAAAGCAACTGGCGATGTAAATTTTGATCGCATCACAGATAAAATTGCTGCTTATACACCAGTGCCATGATGAATATGACCAGTGACTGTTGCAAGTATTTTTTGGAATATGTGTATGTTGTGGGAGTGGAAACATAGAAACTAAGTTGATTACAGAGAATTGTTTACTATGTGAAAATTGATAAATTGTATAATAATGGAGCTATGGTATATATCATAGCTTTTTTGATAACAAAAAACCGCCGTAGAAAATCTACAGCGGCGTTCTAGTGGCTAATGCAGGAAATTGATCAGAAAAAATCAAAAGCCAACTAGAGATGTCTCGTCTGTCACCAGCGCGGACCAGACGAGGAGTATTGTTAATCCAATCTCACCTACACCTAAACAAGAGTTCGAAGTAAGTATAAGCAAAAGGTAGGTAGGAAGTTTTCATAGTCAATGGCTTCTATAAAGCTATGAAAATTTCCACATGAAGAGGTGATCTAGGGACTACCACATACCTAGATGCTTGGAAGGCAGTGAACAATAATGGATGACTTCGACGTAAGAACATTACTGTTGTCTAAATCTCTTCATGGAGATTGGATTAGATTATTTTAGCAATATTTTGTTTTGGGGTAAAGTCAAGTATAGGAAACCTATAATCTATTGCAAGAAAAAATAATACCACACATATATATATGAAATTTATGATAGATGATGTTACATGTTAATGTAAAAAGTTGGTCATATAGTTGACGGAAATATTTGAACATACTGTCAGAAAATTGCTTGAAGTGTAGTAGCTATAGGATATACTTGCAGGTATGTATATGATATATATAGATGAAGCTGGAAGAGGGCCAATTGCATGACCTGTGACGGTATGAGCAGTAGTTGAAAAGGTAGAACAGAAACCATGATTGGAGTGGTTTCAGTCTGTCGCTATTTTGTGACAAAAGAAAAAACGTGGACAAGATAGAGCAATGATTGATAGTGCTCTTTATGATATTTTTCCTGCATATAATAAACAGTTTTATACTACATGTTGTGATAGTAAATTGTTGTCTGAATTACAAAGAGAAAGTATGTATGAACAACTCACTATGTGAGCAAATATATATCAAGAAAACATGGTTTGATGAACTGAGCAGTGATGAAAATTATTTTATACTGCATTTATTACTCCACAAGACATAGATACACATGGTATGACATGGGCATTGCGTCATGCTATCATGCAGATAGTTGAGCAGGTGACAACTGATTGGTCTGATGTGGTATTGGTAATTGATGGGCCATTTGATTTTGGATTACGTAAAGAAAAATGAGTAACCGTTGTTCCGGTGATTGATGGTGATGCTCATATTCCTATGATTAGTGCAGCGTCTATTTTTGCAAAAGTAGAGCGTGATAGTTATATGATTGATCTAGCAAAAAAATATCCACAATACTGATTTGAAAGTCATAAATGATACGGTACAAAATCGCATTATCAAGCTATACAAACATATTGAATTATTGATTGAGTACATAGAGAGACATATGTGAAAAATGTCACTATCTTATAATCTAAAATTTTCATTATGTGACAACGAGAGGTTAGCGTATTTTTAGTTTTTGTTCTTGAAAAATACAAAAGAGTCAGTATAAGCTAGATATAAATACAGAAAGTCTAAGTTATTTGTGAGAACTTTTTTCTCCTTCCCTTCGTCTGTCGCATGGGGGCCGAGTATGTGCTATCGTTCGGATAGTGCTGTGCCTACCACTTTGCTTTTAGGGGGTAGAGACTCCGCTTCCACGGTACCTTGGATTTTTTTTATGCCTTGAAATTTATTGACATATTTGTATTATTATGTGTAAATAATAAAAAACATATACATAAAAACTCAACATTCTATGAAGAAACAAACATACTTATCTCAAATTTTATCGGTTATTAGTCCAAAAAAAGAACGACGTATTATTGCTTTGATTTATGAAAATACAATTGATACCAAAAAAATCAATACGTGTTTAATAGATAATACTGACTTAGATATTCATATTGTAGAAGCAAATAATCACATGATGACTTCTCTTGAACAATGTGCAAAATCTAAAAGTGTGCATATTATTATTGTTAATAATCTTGATAAGGACTTATCATTTGATGATCAACAACGTCGTATTCGTGAACTTGATGAGTACTTACATGATTATACTAATGTACAGATAGTTATTCCTATGAAGTATAATGGTATATACCAAAGGTATAGTCGTTCAATGGGATTTATAAAACACGCATGGCTTGTATTTAAGTCGTGAAATAAAATAAGAGTCTCTTTGTAAGAGACTTTTTTTGTATGGAGAAAAAAAAATGAATAAATATAATATTTTTGAATATATTTTGTATTATAGACTATTATCTATGA
>CAXYYI010000105.1:0-3819 GCA_964293055.1 uncultured bacterium
TAAAGACTGTGATATAGTCTTATTACAACTATTATCACTGAGATCATATATAATTTTATATTGTATAGTGTACCAACAATGACAAAACTTATTCCAGTTGAAGATCACATTATTATTGAACCAATTAAGGTTGAGCAGACAACGAAAAGTGGTATAGTTTTGACTGATACCAACAAAGAAAAACCTTCAAAAGGGAAGGTAATTGCAGTAGGAGCAGGAAGAATTTTGGACAATGGAAGTAGAGCTCCTATGGATATCAAAGAAGGTGATATAGTGCACTTCACCAAATACTCGCCAGATGAACTTACACTTTGATCACATAGTGATAAAACAACATATTTGGTTGTCAAACATAACGCGATTCTCGCAATTGAAGTACAAGGATAACAACATACATATAGACCATGTAAGTATTTATGAGGCAAATATATTTGCCTCATCCGCAAAGCGGTTTTATTGGTAGCTATGCTATCAATAATAGACATACAAGTAAAAATAATCTCTATAACTCAAAATATTTATTTTATAGGCATATAGTAATTATGGCAAAACAAATTCGTTTTTCTGATGAAGCAAAAAATACAATTTTTGCAGGTGTAAAAAAAGTGGCAGATGCTGTCAAAGTGACAATGGGGCCAAAAGGGAGAAATGTGATTCTTGAAAGATCATATGGTGCACCTATTGTGACAAATGATGGTGTCACTGTTGCAAAAGAAATTGATCTTGAAGATAAGATAGAAAACATCGGTGCAAGCTTGGTAAAAGAGGCTGCAACCAAAACAAATGATGCAGCAGGTGATGGAACAGCAACAACTGTTGTACTTGTTGAAGCAATTATCAAAGAAGGATTGAGATATATTCGTTCTGGAGTAAATCCATTTTCACTTGGGAAATGACTTCATAAAGCAGTTGATCTCGTAGTTTCTGAAATCCAAAAAGAAGCAAAAGATGTTTCACAAAAAGAAGAAATTCAACAAATTGCAACTATCTCAGCGCAAGACGAACAAGTAGGAGAATTGATCGCTGAAATTATGGATGAAGTAGGAAAAGATGGAGTAGTAACTGTGGAAGAAGGAAAATCTATTGGATTAGAAAAGGATTTAGTAAAAGGTATGCAATTTGATCAATGATATCTCTCACCATATTTTGTGACTGATCCGCAACGTATGGAAGCAAGTACCGAAAATCCTGCAATTGTAATTACTGACAAAAAAATTTCGTCAGTGAAAGATATTCTCCATCTTTTGGAAGCACTTGCTGCAAAAGGGAAACGTGAAGTGGTTTTGATTGCTGATGATATAGAAGGAGAAGCTCTTACAACACTTGTTCTTAATAAAATTAGATGAGTACTAAATGTATTAGCACTTAATGCGCCAGGTTTTGGTGATAGAAAAAAAGAAATTATGAGAGATATTGCAGCGGTAACTGGTGCTACAGTAATCACAGAAGAAATTGGTATAACATTAGAATCAGCGACAATAGATATGCTTGGTAGTGCTGCGAAAGTAGTTGCTAGCAAAGACAAAACTACGATTGTCGATGGAAAAGGAAACCAAGATGATATTGATGCAAGAGCATCAATTCTACGTGGACAAATTGAAAAAACAACAAGTGACTATGATAGAGAAAAACTCCAAGAAAGACTTGCAAGAATTGCTGGTGGGGTAGCAATAATCAAGGTAGGTGCTGCAACTGAGATGGAAATGAAAAATAAGAAGTACAAAATTGAAGATGCACTCAATGCAACAAGAGCTGCTGTTGAAGAAGGTATTCTTCCAGGTGGTGGAACATCGTTTGTAAAAATCACAAATAAACTTGCTGCATTACAACTTGATGATGCTGATGAACAAATCGGTGTACAAATTGTACAAGAAGCTATCACATATCCAGTAAGACAAATTGCAAACAACGCAGGGTTCAAAGGGGATTGGGTAGTAGAAGAAGTAAGAGCAAATAGTGACTTCGTAACTGGTTTTGATGCCAAGACAGGTGAATTTAAAAATCTTGTACAAGCAGGTATTATTGATCCTGCAAAAGTACTGAGAGTAAGTCTTCAAAATGCTGTCTCAGCAGCGGCAATGATCTTGACAACTGATGCAGTCATCGCTGATATACCAAAGAAAGATGACGGACATAGTCACTGAGCTGATATGGCTGGTATGTGAGGTATGGGTGGTATGGGTGGTATGGGTGGTATGATGTAAGTCATTATACAAATTTACATTAGGCTACTCTGTACTATCATTGCATATATTCAATAATATAAACATATAAATTTATAGTATACACATAAAATTCTATAAAATTCGGCTCTTTGAGCCGTTTTTTTATATTTTTACATTATATATGGATTTTTAGAAGTTTTTTTGTATAATAGATGACAACAAACAAAAAGAGACAACTTTTAAATTATATATATATGAAAACATTTTTAGTACTTGCTATTATAATAGCAGTAGTGTATTGGTTTTACAAAAAAAGTAAGATCAAAGTATCAGAAATCGGTATTGTAAAAAGCATTACATGGTTGAGTAACAAAATTGCGGCCATAACTATTGAGACTGAAGATACTACTTCAACACATGAAGTGTATGTTCACTCAACAGAGACAGCGATGAAACTTGCACATCTTGAAAAAAAAGCAGTGCAAGTAAAAAATGAGAAAAAAGGTGGATGGAATTTTCCATTCTTTAGCCCCTCTCTATTTGTTCTATAAAAGGACATAAACAACAAAAGCTGCTTTTTCAAGCAGCTTTTTTCATTACTTCTGTATCACATAGATAACTCTTTGAATATCATCATCAAACAGTTTATAATAATGTTTGCTAATATAATTCATTTTCTTTTGTAAAACATAACTATCTAATCGACTTTCTTCTTCTTCAGAAAACATTTTATACAAGATAAAATATCATCATTTTTTCACAAGACCGTATGTTCGTTTAAATAACATATCTGAAAAAGCTACTGCACGAGCAGTGAGGCAATCATATTGTCATCACTTGAACTCCTCAGCACGAGACCAAATAACTTGTACATTTTTAAGTTCCATACTTTGCGCCATATCCAATACAGCTTCTGTTTTTTTACGCACAGAATCCAATCATGTAAATTGTACTTGTGGATAAATACATGCAAGAGGCAGTAGAGGAATACCACCGCCAGTTCCTACGTCGAGTAGGTTATCACCATTTTTTAATACCTGAATATCTAGTTGTTTTTCTACCGTCTTAAGTTCTATAGCATCACAAATATGTTTCACAAAAACACCATCTGCATCGCGTATAGCAGACAAATTCAGTTGCTGATTTTTAGCAAGAGACACATCTATAAATTTTTGTCGTTCTTGTATCTGTGGCTTCATATCTAGAGGATTGGTTAAACATTAATAAAAACATTGTTTTTAAGTATAGATTTCTATATACTTATATCAATAAATAAATATACATCATGAGCATTTTTACTAAATTCAGAAAAAAACGACCAGGCAAAGAAACTGGTCCTATAAACATTGAAACAAAAACAAATAAAGGTTTTACAGAAGTGACTGGCTCACCAACAGCACAAAGAATGGTGGATTATGGTGAAGCACCACCACCAGAGTTACTGCAAAAAATTGCAAAGCAAAATACGGCAACTACAAATACAGGTATATCTCAAAACATACCTGTAGATGCTCATTTTGCACAGCAATAGTAAGAAAACCAAACACCTCTTTTTTATAAAGCGGTGTTTTTTTGATTATAGGAAATTCCTAATAATTATTATATATAAACCATACTAAAAGAAACACCGAAAAAGAATTGCATTTATAAATAA
>CAXYYI010000106.1:0-3737 GCA_964293055.1 uncultured bacterium
ATGCACTAGAGCAATAGTCTTAGTTCTCTTATAAAATATTTTTTGAAGAGCTGTTACCATAAAAAAGAAATCCCCCTGTCATATAATAGTATCTATGCGTCTTTTTTGACAAATTTTAGCAACTTTATATGCCATCTTCCATAAGGAGATAATTTTTTTTATACCAAATCCAATATAAAATTGTTCATTTAGATTAATAATAGTTCAATCATGTTCATATCTAGGAGTTTTATCTTCCATTTGAATATAAAAGAATTCTCTTATATCATGAGATAAGATTTTTCCTAAAGTTGCATGTACTTTTCATGCTCCTCATGATACTCACACTTCCATTGACCAAAATAGTGAAGCAACTCTTTCTCTTTGTTTCATACCTTATTTAAGAAATGATTGTAAAACTTCATTATATCTTTTGATACTAAACTCATATGAAAATTTTTGTTGTACTATATTGTATGATTTTCATATATATATACTTTGGTTATTTCACTCAAGAATATTAAGAATTTTTGTTGATAAGTCTTTTCTGTCTCAGGTACTTATAATAATCAAATCATCCTGATCACTAATTTCTTTTGTCCCACCAACATCTGTTGCTATAACAATACAACTAGCTAATAGTCACTCTACCACAGTAGTTGGTAATCATTCCTGATAACTAGGATTTATAAGAATATCAAATTTATGAAGTCGGTTATTTCTATCATCAGATCATACAAATTTTATACGATCTTCCAAACCATGATTTCTCACTTGTTCCTCTAATTCTTGTCTTTCTGATCAGTCTCATACAATTGTACAATATCGTTGTTTATCCTGTATCTCAAACAAAGCATCTATTAGTAGATTTACTCACTTAAGTGGTACTAATCTTCCTATAAATCATATATGAGGAATAGCATTCTCTATTTTTTCTTGTGGTGTAAACTCAATAGGATTATAAATCACAACTGGTTCTTTATTCGTAAATTTTTTGATAAATATTTTGTGAGATTCACTAATAGTTACTATTGCATCACATTGGCGAAATATCCATAAACCAATTGTCCAATCAAATAACCATGCACATGTTTTAATATATCGTGGATATCAGGTTACAAATCCAGAACCATGTTCTATATGTACCCATTTACATCATAATATCTTTGCGAGTAAACCGCCCAAGAATGATTGTAGAAAAAATCTCGTATGAGTTACAATACAGTCTGGTTTCCACGATCTTAGTTGTTTCATAATAATTGCACATGCTCTACTCCATAATTTGGGTACAGGAAATCATGCAACAAGTTCAAATGATGGTAGATATAATTGTTTATATGATAATCATACCATATCCATATTCTCTTTTATATTCATTATTTTATCAGTAGATATATCACTTGCCACCACAATCACCTCATGTCAAAATTGTTGAGATAATCATCTTCCAAGAGTATCAGCTATTTTTTCCAATCATCCAGGATGAATAGTATAGGAATATGGTATTATTTGTATAATTTTCATACGTATAATGAGGAGAAATAAGAATCTATTCTAAAAAATATATTATACTACTAATATTTCCCACTCTACTTAAAAAATATTTTTTTATAGATTAATTCAAATAATATTTTAAAAGCATTTCTGTTTTTTTGTCACTTTGCAAGACTATAATCTGTATATGTTATATGCACTGGAACTTCTTTATATGGTATATTATGTAAGTATAAAGACTCAAGAAGTTCTGAAGCATATGTCATACCATCAGATGTTAAGAAAATTTTATCCAAGATACTATAATGAAGCACTCTATAACCATTATGTGGATCACTCACATCCATTCTATTAAAGAGACGTGTTACAATTTTTGATCCTCGTAAAATACATTTTCTCATAAATGGTATGGCACTGACTGATGCTCACTCAATAAATCTACTTCATAAAAAAGCTTTTATAGAGTCATTATCTATATTTTGTATTGCAGTAGTAAAGCTATTCATGTCGTCAATACTCATCTGTCCATCTGCATCGTATGTCACAAGCCATTCACATCATAATTGTTGCATATATTTAGCAGCAAATTGTAGTCATGTTTTATTTGCAGCTCATCATCATCTATTAATCATATGACTAACAATATATATCTGAGCATCTGTATAGAGAGAAATTTTTTCCTGAACAGTTATATATGTATTATCAGCACTACCATCATTTACTATAACAATTTTTCTATACCCTGCTTTATATATCGTATCAATTGTTTGACCAATTACCGATCACTCATTAAATGCTCTTATCAGGAAAAGGAATGAATCATGAGATAGTCACTCTAATTGTTGTACTACCAGATTATCATTCGTAAGAGGTGGATATATACTACGTAATGCATCTGCTGTGATCATTTTTGTTGTTTGTCCTCTTTGTTTCACAACTTCATGTAAGAGTTCAAAGTAAAAATATCACAATACAATGAGCGTTGCATATACGATGACATCAGATCATCTTGCTACTCCAAATTTTTGAGCAAAGTTCTCCTGAAATCAGTCAATAAATACAAATCCTAAAACTAATCAAATTCCAGTAATAAAAATAATGAAATGCAAAGCATTCAATTTTCTTCTTTGCAGTCCATCAATTGCGAAGAAAAGGAATAGAATAGAACTTACTATGAGAACAAAACTTAATGGACTCATATACATATTGGGTAATGATACAAAAACAGCTTATTTATCACTAACCTACTGATTTTCTCTTATGTTGCAATCTTAAAATAGATGATAATTCCACTTATTTTTCTTCAAAAGTATTTTTTTTATTAATATTTTGAACAGTTGCTGTAATATATGATTCTGATGTTTCTATCACAAATTCATCTCACTTTTTAATCGTATTAGTATTTGTCAGTATCTTTTGATTCTCTGCATCACGTATAATACTATATCATCTCTCTAGAACTCATTGTGGATGATACGCCACAATGTTTGTATATAAGTTTTCAATACGATCATAGTATTGTGTAAATATACGAGGTATAATATAGGTAATTTGTGTATAATAGTCTTGTATTTTTTGTGTATATAATATAATAATATTTTGAGCACGATAAATAAGTCAATCATACGTTTCTACAATATCTGTCAGTAGCGTATTGTAGTGTTGTAGTATATAGAATGCTGCTTCTGATGGAGTTTTTGCAAATTTCCATGCAACTGACTCTAAGACAGATGTATCCTGTGTATGTCAAATTGCAATCATGACTGGAATGGGCATCATACAAATATTTCTTGCTATATCTAGGTCATTTTGCCATACAATTCATCCACTTTCTCCTCCTCCACGTATAATACACACTATATCAAAACTATCCCTATTTACTTGCAGATTTTGAGCAATAGTTTCGAGTTGTTGATATACTGCTTCTTTCGCGCTATTTCACTGCACTAATGCTTGAAATAATGTATACGTATATACAATACCTGCGTCTTGTAAAATATGCAAAAAATCTTCTAATCACGCAGAAGTTTCTCAACTAATAATTGCAAGAGATAGTGGTTTTTTAGCAATTGTTAGATATTTATTTCTATCAGCAATTCATTCATCTTTTAATGTCTGCAAAATTGCATGTTGGTTTTTTTGTGAAAGTCATAGTGTATAACTACTTGATAGAAGGTTGACCAAAACACTAACACCATAGTCTTTATGATATGATATACGTCATTGAAATAGTATTTTTTGTCCTATAATACTTGTACGATCAA
>CAXYYI010000107.1:0-3718 GCA_964293055.1 uncultured bacterium
ACTCCATGAAACAGAAGAAAAACTTTGTCCACATATTCATATGCCACTGCAAGCATGATCTGATCCTGTTCTGAAAAAGATGTTCAGATGATACACAGTAGAGCAGTATAGATGATTTGTTGACGCTATTCGTGCACTCAAAAGACCAATTAGCATTACAACTGATATTATTATTGGATTCTGTGATGAGACAGAAGAGGACTTTCAGGGATCTATGCATATGATTGAGTATGCAAAATTCGACATGATTTATATGGGAATTTATTCACCGCGTCCAGGGACACTTGGTGCGAAAAAATATGAGGACAACGTGTCTCGTGAAACCAAAAAAGAGCGTCGACAACGTATGAATACACTGCTTCGTGATACCTCAGAACATAATAATCAACAAGAACTTGGTACAACTCGTTTGATGATGGTTAATAAAATAGAAAAAGATTTTTTCTCAGGATATACGGACAATATGAAAACCGTTGTTGTAAGAACTGACCATATTGAGCCTTCGGCGCAACCTGCGGTTGCATTAGGAGACTTCATCAAAATTCGTATTACAAAAACCGATAGCTTGAAGTTGTTTGCAGAGGTGGTGACAGAAGAGTAAATATATTATATACTCTCTATTCACTCATCTTTTTCGGGCTCTTTTTATCCTGCGAGTCTCATTCAGAGACATTCTTTATCCTTTCCCTATAGATATATGAAAAAAGTATTATGGATGATTGTTTTGTTGGCAATTGTGTGAGGTGTGTGATATATGTTTAGATCACAAATATTACAATCACTTATGAGTGGATCACAAATAGTTCAATCAAATCAACAACAAACTGTACAAAATCCATTGCAGGATGCTCCTACAGAACCTTATACTATTGGAGATGTTGATACAGCGTTTCAGCGAGTAGGACCAGATCACAGTATTGAGATTGGAGCAGTCCCAGATCCAAAAGTTGTCTGAGTAAGCTGCTTTTATAGTCGTGCCAAAACATGAGGTATAAAATGAGGTCTTGGACTTGCAGAAGACACAAGTGATGCATCTGTTGCATGTCGTCAAACTTGACCAATTACCTTTAAAGAAGCTATCAAAGACAAAGAAGAAATCCGACATGAAAGTACAAGTTTTTTCTTCAAAAAACTAAGAATAGTGAGGTTTTATGATGATGTATCAAATAGTCTTATATACCTTGTCTACTCAGACAAACTTATTGATTGATCTCCCAAAAACTCTATTTCAGCTATCGCACTCAATGATGTCAAAGCATGGGTAAAATAAAACTCTCTATATGTGTTGAATAATGTTATTTGATAGTTCTGACTATATTATAATCTAAAAAACCCTCGTGATAAACACGGGGTTTTTTGATAAATTAATTTTTTTTTGTACCATACACATGTATGGTAGTACAATTTGCTTTTCTAAGGGCAGTGACTATACCTAACATATCTTTTGCACTTGTGAACGGTCTTACAAGACCACTTGGTGCTGTGTTATTTGCTCCTGAACTCACAATATATAAAATATTGTACTTTGCTGCGATCATCTCTTCTGAAGTATAATCAACAAATATTTCATTACAGAAATCAAGCAATGTTTGTTTTTTTACTTCAAGTGTTTTTATTTTGGATAATTGATCCGCATTATAGCTATTTCTTGGTAGGAATTTTTCTACATGCGGTAGGCCCCATAAAATTGGCTTTTCTATCTCTAGTGCTTTTTCTAATTCTATAGGAGATTTGATAAATCCACCTTGAGTTGATAAAGCATCTGTCGTAAAAATCATCATTTCATACTGTTTTATGAGAGTATGCCATGATAGGATTGTGTTGTTTATTTTTTCAAAACCACTATTGAGCAATGTATTCATTTTACTCCCATAATGATTAGTTTGCTGCAGTGTTTTATCCAAATACTGCAATGCTTTTACAGGTTCGTTTTTTGCTTTTTCTACGTCTTCCATGATTATTAAGTTTATATTTAGTCCATCATTGTAATTAAATTATTTTACATTACAACACAAAACTTGACAAAAAAGAAAAAATCCACCTGGGTTTCAGGTAGATTTTGTGCGGGAGTTTTGGTATTATTCTGTTTGTGCAGGAAGATACCAAAATTCTTCATTTTTTAAATCATTGGTACGAAGCCAATAATCAAAAGTAGCAAAGTTTTCAATAATTTGGTAAGGAAATGTTCCTGAAGTTGCTAGTACAATAATACTACCAATTTCTGCAACCGCATTTAACTCATCCCAAGCCTGACGACTTTTTTTTAGTTCTTGCTCATTTTCTACTTCATCAAGAAGTGGAGTATTGAACTCTATAAAACCGTTAGACTTAAGTACTTTTAAACGATTAGCTAAGTTGTCTGTTGTTTTGAAAAAATTGATCACTGTTGTTACTTTTTCGTTTGTGCATGCTACTGTCATATATTATTTATTTTTTGTTTAAGTTATAAGTATAAATATAATAATATGTCAATACAAGTGAAAATGTAATAAAATTAAAAAAATCCTCCCAAAAATAGGAGGACCTTTTGTAAACAAAAAACAATATAGTGGCTATTACACCTTTTTCTTACTACGATTTTGGGTTGCTAATGTATGCAGTGTATGACATACTTTTAATACTTCAGAATCTATTTTTTTTGGTTTTGTTAATGCAGTTTTAATAGCATTTCGATAGGCTGTTTCTTCCATTTTGTTGGATAGTACATCCATATAGGCAATCAAAACAGCACTATGAGCTCCTGTCCATACCAATGGAACAATAAGTTCAGCTCTTTTTTCTAAGTGCGGAGCAATCATATTAATGATTGTTGCATCTAATGCTGGTCTTTCTAGAATAGTAGAATCATATCTACGTAAGAAGTCTTTTATATATTTATACTCTTTACGAGCTAAATATCCTTTTAGTTCTTCTTCAGAGGATATAAATTCCTGCTTTTCTAGACCTAATTGAGAAGGCCCGGTGTGTGTTGGATCTTCTTGTAATTGTGTTGTACCTGTTGTGGTTGGATTTGTTGTAATTAATGTCATATTCTTATAATTTTATGTTTATCTACTGTATAATACACATACAATACTATAAATCAAGAAGATGTAAATAATTAATAGAAAACTATAAAAAAATTACTATCCCAAAACTCTCTCTAGTTTTTTGTAGATAATTTATTACAATACAAGTATGTCTAGTTTACGCGATGATGTATTAGCCAATATTGATATCGTTGATGTGGTATCTCGTTTCGTGCAACTCAAGAGAGTTGGACGTAATTTTGTTGGTCTTTCACCATTTCGTCCTGAAAAAACACCATCGTTTACGGTATCACCTGAAAAACAAATTTTTAAGTGCTTCTCAACTGGCATAGGTGGTAATGTAATCACATTTTTGATGGAGATGGAAAAAATTGATTACCGAGATGCAATACAGATTTTGGCAAAAGATGCGTGAGTCGATATTGCTAAGTATCAGACAACCAAATCTTCACCAGAAAAATGGGAAAAAGAGTGACAAGAAAAAGAAAAATACAAACTCATGTTGCGTATAGCACAACAGTACTTTGTGGATGAACTATGAAGATCTGCTGCTTCGCAGCAGTATTTACGTGAGAAAAGACAACTGTCACAAGAGAGAATTCAGACACGAGGGTTGGGGTATGCGCCAGATGCATCAGTATGATTGATTAAAGTACTTTTACAAAAAGGTTCCCAAGAACTCTTAGGAA
>CAXYYI010000108.1:0-3717 GCA_964293055.1 uncultured bacterium
CTTTCGAACCAGTACAGTATATCAACTCTCTTCGTGCACAATTTCCATGAGTCGTAAGGCGAGTAGTTGATTATATCTTAGCAGAATTTCCACTCCTACAAAAAATACCTGAAATTCTCAAAGAAGTTGATCTGTCGAATCCAGACCACTGAGCTATCAAACAACAAATCTTATTTAGACTCCAATGATATATAGCAACTGAAAAAGAACCATCGTTTGGAAGTGGTATATGGAAATTAATTGGAGTAAATATTGTTATGTTGGTTGTAGTATATCTCATGCTTCATTATGGTTTGTAATTTTTTCTCCAAAACATACCATATTATAGTTTTTTATTCTTATGTATATCTCTCATGAAAAAAGGACGAATTATTGGAATCGTTGTTGTAGTAGTATGATTACTTGCATCATCATGATTTCGTTTTTACAATAGTACTCTTGTAATGAGTGAAAACCTTGATGCGTTAGATAAACAAGTTGCAAATATGTATGATCGTAGAGCAGACCTTGTTCCTCAACTTGCAGCGGTTGTTAAGAGATATGCAGAATATGAATCTGGAACTTTGGCAAATGTTGTATCATTGAGAGAACCAGCAAATCAATTAGTAAACTTACAAGGTATGATTGCAAAGGGTGAAGCAAATACACCAGCTTTCAACAACCTTCTTGCATCAACATTATCACAAGTAAAACTCACGGTAGAGCAATATCCAAATCTCAAAGCAGATCAACAATTTACAGCGCTGTTTACAGAACTTGAAGGAAGTGAAAATCGTATCAGAGTAGCAATCAAAGACTATAATGATTCAGTGGGAGCATATAATATCAAAGTAAGAGCACTTCCATGGGGTAGACTCTTTGGAGCTATTTTCGGCCTTCAACCTAAAGAACGTATTGCGCCAGCAGAAGGAAAAGACTATAAGGCAGTACCAAATGTAGATCAACTCTTACAATAATATCATACATCTAGTAAAGGTTTACTTCCATATATTTTCTTACCTTTATCTTTCATTTGTATGGACAATGCGTGTTTGTACGCAATTCTCTTATAAAAAAATTATACTTATTCTCTGAACTTTGCTTGTTTTCTGTACAAGTGGTTTTTCTACACAAGCGTTTGAACCAATGAATATTCCGCCTTTGGCGGATTTTGTTGTAGATCATGCTGGAGTATTGTCATCAGGTGATCTACAATTGTTGAACCAACAGTGACAACAAATACAACAAGATACATCAGCGCAACTTGCAGCCATTCTTATACCAACACAATGAGACTATCAGCTTGTAGATATTGGTCTCAAGGTATTTCGTGAAACAGGACTTGGACAAAAAGATAAAGATAATGGTGTGCTACTTGTTATCAATACAGAACAAAAAAAGATCAGAATAGTTGTGGGATATGGCTTAGAGTGAGCTTTGCCAGACATAGCTGCAAGAGATATTATAGAAACGCAAATTAGACCATTTGTAAATTCATGACTCTATACCCAAGCTATACAAAACTATTATACTAGTGTACTTGCTCGTATAAAAGATGAAGGAACGTCAAGAGTTGATCAAAAAATAGCTGATGTAAATCAAATATCAATACTAGATGTTATTATGGGATGAGTTTGGTTTGTATTATTTTTTACAGCTATTTGATATGCGAATAAAAAAAATACACTCTATAATCTTGCCTATAAAAAACTTCATACATATGGCTATGCAAAAAATAAAATATCAATATATGGTTGGTTGTTATGATTACGAGTAGTGAGTTTACTTGTATTATTTCTTATATCATTGTGATGAGTACTGGGGACATTCTGGTGAATGTTTCTGTGAAATTGGCTTGGACTTACTATGAATGGCAGAAGATGATGACCATTTAATTGATGATGAGGTTGGGGTAGTGGAGGTATAGATTTTTGATGAATGTGATGAGGGTGAGGTTTCTGATGATTCTCATGATGATGAGGTTCAAGTGGTTGAGGTTGAGCAGGTGATTAATATATGCTTTATCAATAAGAGGAGTCGACTTCAAAAGGTGGAATTTCCATATCCTTTTATTTTATTGCTAAAATAGATAGAGAATATTATTGCAATTATATTAATTTTGTCAACTTTCTCTTGCAAAACAGATAAATAGGAATACTATTCGGTATAGAAACAAAATAAATTTTTATAATATGAAATCCAGGATAGAAAAGAGTATTCGACAGTTCTTTCTTCGTAAGAAAAAAGATATATTATACTCTCAAAATTTAGAGTTAGATATAACTTTCTTATGGGAGTTAGCAATCATCTATGATGGGCAAATTGATGTGGCAGTAAAAGAATTTACAGATCTATTTCACTACATGTTCCCAACTAAGAAGATTGTGATTGAACGTTCAGAGCACGATGTACTTACAGCACAAATAACAGCTGTTAGTCAAGGAATTGATTGTCCAAAAGACAAAGCATATCAATGGTTAGTAAAAGAAGTCATTCTAAAGAAACGAAAACATGTGTATTTGGCAGTCTTAAAAAAATACTATGATGCATTACCATCACTGTATAAGACTATCAAAACATTGAGAGACTACGTATCTGATCTGTTTAATTGGATCAAAGATACTATGGAAAATCTAGAAATAGAGTTTACCGTCAGAAAAAAAGAAGTAAAAATTAGAGTATTAACACCTTTATAAAAATATAACTCCCATTTTTTGGGAGTTTTTTAAACAGTCTTCTATTCACCTCAAAACAACCAATAAACCATTGAAACGAGTCGTATATTGCATATACATAGACTATTCTATATTGTTATTTTTTATGCATCATGGACAATAATATCTATAAAGTTGATTTAACCAAAGCTACAAAAGAGAAAACATACTATTCACTTGCGATGTTTCCATATCCATCAGGTGCAGGTTTGCACGTAGGACATGGGACGAATTTTACGGCAAATGATGTTGTGGCTCGTTTCAAACGTATGCAGTGATATACAGTGATTAACCCAATTGGTTGGGATAGTTTTGGACTTCCTACAGAAAACTATGCGATGAAATTAGGAAGATCTGCCTCAGAAGTGACTGCTGAAAATATTGCAAACTATAAGAAGCAATGCGAACTTATGGACTGGTCGTATGACTGGGATCGTGAAGTGACAACTTCATCACCAGAGTACTATAAGTGGACGCAATGGATTTTTCAACAACTCTTCAAAGCATGACTTGTCTATAAAAAAGATGCTTTTGTAAATCGATGTCCGAGTTGTCAGACAGTACTTGCAAACGATCAAGTTGTCGATGGTAGATGTGAGCGTTGTGACACAGAAATTAACCAAAAAAAACATCCCCAACGATTCATTAAAATTACTGACTATGCAGAAAGACTAATCAATGATCTAGATCTTGTAGACCGACCAGAAGAAACGAAGACACAACAAAAATACTGGATCGGGAAAAGTGAAGGTGCTGAGATAGATTTTGCAGTAGATACAGGTGCAACAACAAAAAAACATTATGTTGTGCTTCATGGATATGAAGGAAATATACATGCTAATTGGCTTCCACGACTTGCAAAAAACTTACAACAAGCAGGGCATACAGTAGACCTTGTAGAACTTCCAAATAGTGCTGCACCAATTGTTGCAGATCAAGTAAAATATGTACTTGATACATGTACATTTGATGAAAATACAATTGTGATCTGACATAGTTTGTGATGTACAGTTGCACTTAAAGC
>CAXYYI010000109.1:0-3684 GCA_964293055.1 uncultured bacterium
TCTTTCTGGTAAGATCAAAGATCTTATGAAGCTAGAAGATATGAAAAAAGAAGATGTTATCCTATGGATTGGAGCTGATAGTACATTCAAATGTCTCTACCAATCTCGTATCAATATCATTCCAGAAGATACGATCGAACTTATCTATACACACAATCAAGATAGACATGTTGTGATCACTGATAAGGGTGAACTCGTTGTACAAAGACTCAAAGATATTGGTCAACATATCATGAAAAACCCTGGTGCAAATCCAAAAGAACTTTGGAATCTCAAGGGAGAAGTTGTTTTCATCAATACAACTATGCACGACTATAAAGAGTTAGCAATGATGACCAATAAAAATAACTTAAAGAAGATTAAAAAAGAACTTCTTGAAGGATTCAAAAAATTCCCAACAAGTATTATGACACTTGGTGATGGTGAAAAGATTATTGCAGTACAAGCTGTTAGAGATGGTGATGCGATTGGTATTCTCTCTCAAAAAGGTTATCTATCACTCTTCCCAGAAGCACAATGTAGACCTATGGGGAAAACAGCAGGTGGACTCAAAGCAATTGATGTTGATGATACAGATGCTCCAGCTGCACTCTTCATCCACCACAATGAACCATTCATATTGGTAAACAGTACTAATGCTGCTAAGATGATTGCAACAGAAGATCTTATGTTTGGTAAATCACAAGGTATGTGAAAAAGAAATGGTAAGATTATTCAAGTTGCTGAAATGGTCGGAAAAGACAAGATTACAGGTGGTCTTGCTATGGTAGAATGAGCAGTAAGAGTAAGACTTACAACTGGTGAAATCAAAAATATTCACTCTGACAAGATTCTCTTAGATATGCCAGAAGCAGAACTTGAAAAAATCGTTACTGGTACTATCGACTGCATCTATAGACCTTGGGAAGAAAAAGCTGAAAACAAGGCATATAAGGAAGAACGCAAAGCCGAAATCAAAGCAGAAAAAAAACTTATCGAAGAAGAAGAAAGTGAAGAATAATATATCTTATTCTAGTGAGCATACAAAGAAAGACGCACCGTTGGTGCGTTTTTTTGTAATACAATTCTTCACTAGCTTTTTTCTCCAAAAATCACTATATACTACATAACTATTTACACGGTTATAAAGCAATCATGATTGTATTTTACGGGAGAGCAAAAGTAGGAACATCATTCAAAGCGTTGTGTGATTATCTTGGGAAAGAGTGTTATATTTTGGATGATAAAGATGAAGTCATTGATACAACACTGTTGGAGAAAGCAAATGTAATTGTACCAACTCCTGGTCTACCTCAGACGCATCACATCTATCAGACATATGGGGGAAAAATCATATCTGAACTAGATATGTGTGCAGAAATCATGGCTGAGCAAGGGCTTAATCCTCTTTCTATTGGAATTAGTGGCACAGATGGGAAATCAACTGTCACATGGATTATTGCAGAAGCAGTTCGTCAAGTACTCCCAGATCATACAGTTCATATTTCCGGAAATTTTGATGAACCTATGGGACAAACAATTCTCAACATACTGCAAGCTGGAACACAAAGTGCAAAGCATATTTTTGTGGTGGAATGCTCTTCATTTATGCTCTACCCTACGAAAAAATACCATTTCAATGTAGGTATCTGGACAAATTTTGCACCAGATCATCTGAATTGGCATCCAAATATGGATGAGTATTTCGCTGCGAAGCAGCGTCTTCTTGAAGGTAGCGATATTTGTTTTACGACACAAGAAATCTTTGATCGTCTCTCGCCTACAGTACAAGAAAAAACAACTACATACAGAACGACATACAATCTCGATGCCACTCACTTCGTCGGACAACATAACGAAAAAAATTGTGCAGTAGCTTTGCAATCTATCATGGCGCTCTGTAATCAACAACAAATTCCAATGTCTGAGCAACGAGTACAAGAGGCAATTGCTACAATCAAACCACTCAAACATCGTATGCAACCGGTCAAAACAACTGAATGAGTGACACGATATGATGATGGAAAATCTACCTCTGCTCAGTCACTTGGAGCAGCTCTGCAATCATTTCATGAACCACTCATTACAATATGTGGCGGTTCTGATAAGTGAGATTCTTTCGATATTCTCGAGCCACTTTTCACCCATACAGCACATGGAATTTTTCTTTGACAAACTGCGCCGCAGTTCGCAGCGTTGTTCGACAAAATGCAAAAACCATACACGATCGCACAATCTATGTCTGAATGTGTCGCGCAAGCGCGACATGCTGCGCAGCAGCATAACACAAAGGTAATCTTGTTCTCTCCAGGATGTGCCTCATTCGATATGTTCAAGAACTACGAAGACAGAGCTCAACAATTCCTTGCTGAAGTTGATAAGATTGGATAGAAAAATATAGAAAAACTGCTATGTAAGGTAGCAGTTTTTTTGATATATCACATATTAACTATTACTGCCCAAAATAATCCGCCTCCATTTTAGAGAGCTTGATATAGAAGACGAGAAGTCAGTCTTTTTTTGCTTTATAGTCAGCGTTATAATTTCCTAAAAAGTAGTAAGGATTACCATTAAGCAGTGGATATCTGACGAATCCAGCATCAAGATCAATACCATTATATAGTGCTGCAAACGTTTGGAGTGCATCGTAGGTAGCAGATGTATATGATAAATCTCTTGGTGCATTTTTATTTTTACTATAGTATCGATTTCGTTTTCTATCCATAAATGCAACAAAATCTTCTAATTGTGATTTCAATCATGCTCTTGTAATTGGACCTGGTTCATAATCATTATTAATAATCTGGAAAAGACCATCACGATTACCAGGATTAGCCATAGCACATGTCGATTCTACATATCGCATTGCAAGGAGTAATGGCGTTGGTTTATTAACTATACGAGCATATTCATCCACCAGTGGGTAGTGCTTAAAGCATGTAGATAGCGCTGTTGGTTGGTCATATGGTGTTTGAAAATTATCATTATATTTATCACGAAATGCTTTCATACGAGCAAAATAATCATCATCTTGTGATTTTTCATAGAGATGTGTAATATTATTTTGTGTTTCTTGTAAGGTGGCACTGTAATTTTCTTTAAGTCATTGTGTATTCAAAGCACGTTGTAATCATTGTGCAATAGTTTGATAGGTTTGTTGATTCCAATCAGCTTGTTTCAAACGATCAACAAGACGTTCTGATAACGTATATGCAGTATTGATATCAGATGCTGTCATAGTATACGCTTGTGTTTTTGAAGTTAGTATAGCTGCTACCATAAAGGTACTTACGATAACTATACTACGAATCACATGTTTCATTTTCATAGATTATTGTAATAAAATGGACGGGAAACGATTAGTTTTAATAGTTTCCAATGTCACATACTCATCTTGTACTTGTGCGTCAGCACGAAGTGTTGTGGTTTGCCCAATCATCGACAAGTTTGTTCATGCGATTGATGAAGCAAAACAAAAATGAAATCCACTACCAGTTTCTGGATTCTGTATAATAACAAAGAGTCATTTTCTATTATTATTAATTAATGCACCTATTTGTTTTTTTTGATATGGATGTCATTGAGAGTCTATCAATGGTGCTGAAATTGGGACGCTATCTATACCAGTTGTTTGCCCAAATGATCAATATAATGAATCATACAAATAAATAGTACCTGTTGATGGTTGGTCATAGACATACAAGT
>CAXYYI010000110.1:0-3665 GCA_964293055.1 uncultured bacterium
ATCACGCAACAACTCTCTCGTTGTTCCAGCGATGTTTGTTACAATAGCTCTATATGTTCCAATCAATCTATTAAATAGTGTTGATTTACCAACATTTGCTGCACCTACTAGTCCTAATTTCATGAAAATATACAAGATGTTTAAATATTTCTATAATTATAGGAATTCATATCACAAAAACTACTCTTTTTTCCACAATCTAAAAAAGTTACCCTTTTGAGGTAACCTTCTGATTAGTATTTTACGATATAGATTTCTTTACTTTCTTTTCTAACTGCTGGTGGTTTGTATGTTTTTACGTTTTTCCCTCAGACCAATTTCTTAAAATCAGCAACAAATTCATCAAATCCTGGTCACATAAAAATTTTGATGACCGCTTTTCCTCACTCTTTTAGGAATTGTTCATACAATGGTAGTGTCATACGTAACAGTTCTATACTTCTCATCGCATCTATATCACGAAAACCAATTGTATTTGGTGCCATATCTGAAATAATTGCATCAAATTTTGTCACACCATGTTGCGCAATAAGCGATTTGATTGTCTCTGTATCCTGGATATCCTGATTGTACGTATACAGTCATGGTAGTTTCAAATCCACATCTTTGATATCAAATCCCACAATAGTATATGGTTCTTTTTTTGATATTTCAGTCACAGATTGCGTATCATTTTCTGTATTTTGTCACACATTATTATCTTGCGAGACATTCGATGATGAAACGGCTCTTTGAGCCGAAGATGCGCCTTTGCGCATCTTTTTTGCATTAACAGACAGTTTATCATGAGTGTATTGCAATCGTGATCACGGAGCACACCCAATATCCATAACTGTTTTTATTTTATCATCAAAAATATGATATTTTTTATCAATTTCATCAAGTTTAAAAGCACTCCTTGCTTTGTATCACTCTTTTTTGGCTTGCTTAAAATAATGGTCTTGTGGGTTGAAGTACATGGTCAAAATTGAAATACAAAATTAGGTACTTATATTATGCAATGACATATTTACTTATCTCACTATATAGAAAGAATATCTAAATACAATCGAGACTTTTATATAGTATATATTTTGAAAAACACTGACAGAAATATCAGTGTTTTTATAAGTTATTCTAAACCAAAAATGGTACGTGAGGGGTAGTTACATTTAAACCAAATAGATTTATCATCATAGACAATTTGTTGTCCATTATTTGGTCCAAGTCTATCTCCTGTCAAAAGAGTAAGTGTTGATTCTGATCGATGAAAGGTATCATCATACGTAACATCTATAAGTTTTTTAGATGCATTGTAGACATAAAGATACTCTACATACTCACAGACCCCATTATTCCAACTCTCTTCTTCCATAGCATATACAATAACATCACCTAAAATCGTAATAACTCTTGTTGGATTACCATCAATTCTATGAGTATATTGTATTACTTCATTTTCTTGTGCTTTCACACTAGTACTAAATCCGATCAAAACCATGATCGTCATCATAATTAATTTTTTCATAGCTATTTTATTTTTTATATTTATAAAAAACTATAATTATATAACAATATTTGTCAATAGAAAATAGTTTTCCAAAATATTTATTTAATTACGTATCCTACATTTTGTCGAGTATACTCATTATTTCTATAGACATCATACATTACCTCTGCTATATTACTTCTGACAATATTTATGACTGAGCTCTTAGCATATGTAGCTAATGCACTTCTATACTCTTTTGCCCAATCTTCTCCACTTTCATCTTTGAATGTATTTGTCACTAGTCTCACGATAACTGCTGATAATTCATCACTACTTATTATGTCTTTTGGTTTAAATTTTCATTCTGCTCACTTAAATATTCCATACTCATATGATAATTTCAAATAGTTTTGTAGCGTACTATCTGCTGTTTCTACATCTGAAAAATTATTATCATACACTCTTACTTTCTCTCTACATAAAACATTTCTTGCATACTCTACCATAAATCTTGCCGCTTCTTCTCTTGTTATCGTATCTTCTGGTCTATAATCTTTTGTTCACTGCCATTTTGTAAGATCATAACTATAGAGCATTTGATGTGATTTTCTAAACATCATTGTCACTTCATTGCCTTGGTAGATTGTACTACCTGTTCATCTTGCATAACATTTTCCATCTTCTATTCATACATTATACAATACTGCTAGTTGATTAGCTGGCACTCATGGTTGGTTAGTTTCTCATCCATTTATTGTATTTTGATTTGTTCAGTTTGATGTTGTTGGTGAAGTTTGTGTTGATCCTACTGTTGAAACACCACCTCATCCTCATCCAAATCATACAACTGGTGCTGGATAGATAAAATTTCTTGTTGCTACATTACTCACATTTCCTGCTGCGTCTATTGCTCTCACAGAGAATATATGATTACCATATCATAATCCTCATATAGTATATCATGTACTGTGACAGATACTCCATGATCCTGTATCTATCTGACACTCATAGGTAAGTACTCCTGATAGGTTATCAGTACCTGTAAATGTGGCTGTATATATACCATTTTCTGTAAGATTACTACCACTCACAATACTAACAACTGGAGCAGTTACATCAATCATTAAAGGATATGTTGTTCATATATATGTTATATTACCTACATGGTCTATTGCTTGAAAACATATATATTGTCAATTATGAGTTGCATCATTAAATACAAGAGATGTTCATGATTGATAGATATTTGTATACGTATCTCCACTATTGCATGTAGCATCAGCACTATATCCATAGAGAAGCGATCATGTCTGTAATTGCATATCATCTGATACAACAACAGACACAATGTCACCAGTATTCACAGTACTATTTACATTATCTGTAATGATGATAGTTGGATTCACACGGTCTATAATATAATTATTTTCTATCAAAAACATTCACGTACCATTTGCATCAATTGCTTGTATGATCAAGTTTCATGAACTACTTACTGAAACAGTACAATCAATTTGCAAAGCTGTTGTTTGATTACATACAATAGATCCACTAGCACTACTTCAAGAGTCTATACTAACTCATGTTGTATAGATGTTTGCATTACCAGTAATAGTTACTGTAGTATCAGTAATTGTACCACTAGAAATTTTTGTTGGAGCAGTGATATATCATGTAGTAGCAAATCATAAACGAGCAAGATATCATACGGCATTCCCATTGTAGTCTGTGAAATTTCATGCTATAGTATATTTACCATCTGGTTGAAGAACAAATGCGTTCCTATAAACATCAGAATTGGTTCCAAGTCATCATGGATTGAATGTTGTATCCAAACTACCATCAGCATGCAATCTTGCTATACCAGAAACTGGAACTCAATTATATTGTGTAAATAATCATCCAATAATAATCTTTCCATCAGATTGTAATGCTACTCTCCAAATAAGATCATTTGCACCAGATCATCATATATTAAATGTCGTATCAAGTAATCAACCACTTGTTAATCTTGCTATACGATTTATAGGAAGAGAATTATATCATGTAAATAGACCTCATACAATAATACTACCATCTGGTTGAAGTACAAGCGAACTAATATAATTATTTGCACCAGTAGTTGCTCAAAATGTTAGATCAAGTGCTCACGTGGTTGTAATTCTCACAATACGTGTACGAGCAACACCACTAA
>CAXYYI010000111.1:0-3614 GCA_964293055.1 uncultured bacterium
TTAATGGAGGAAGCAACTCAAACGAAAATACTGTTTTGTTACTTTGCTTGATGAATCATCTCATACTATTAGAAACGATGTTTGAGTTGTTAGTGCATCAGATACAACGGCACCATGTTTTGTGAGTATATCACTTAATACTTTTCTTGGAAGTGCAAACGTACCTGTAATACAAAAACGAATACCAGTGAGCTTACCTTTGATAATGTTTTTTGTATCAAAAATATTTCGTGCAACGCCTCTTGCTGCCATACTTTCTAATATAGTTTTGTTATCTTGGTTTTGAAACCACGTATAGACTGCTTGAATAATCTCAGGTCAAATACCCTTAATATTGGTCAGGAACTCTTCATTACATAAGAATCCTTCCAATTCATATATATCAAATAGTTCTTTTTGTTTTTCGGTGAGTTGTTCTCCAAGTGCTTCAATAATAATTTGCGCAGTCTTTTTCCCAATATGTGTAATACCAAGACCATTTATTAGCCTCCATAGTGGTGCTGATTTAGATTTTTTGAGTTCTTCCGTAAGTTCAAAGTATTTTTTTTGTCCAATTCATTGTGTTGCAAGGAGTTGGAGTCTTTTTTGTGGATCATCAAGTGTGTAAAGATCTGCAATAGATTGTACTAATTTTTGGTCCACTAAAACATCAACAAGAGAGTCTCATAACCCTTCAATATTCAGTGCATCACGCGATGCAAAATAGAGCAATTGACCTTTTACTTTTGCAGGACATTGTGGATTACTACAGTAGACATATATATCACTTTTTCCTTTTTCTATGTGTCAATCACAGATAGGACATGTTGCTGGAACGACAATTGGAGCTTCATCTCCAGTACGTCTTTCTGGTATTGTCGCAACAACATATGGAATCACTTCCCCACTTCTTTGCAACCATACTCGATCACCAATATGAATATCTTTTTCACTAATATAATCAAAATTATGCAAACTTGCTCTGCTAATAACAACCCCGCTAAGTTCAACTGGCTCTAAATTAGCAGTTGGTGTAATGACTCATGTGCGTCATACTTGATAGTCTACCGAAATAATACGTGTTACTACTTGTTTAGTTGGGAATTTGTATGCCATAGCCCAACGAGGGTGATGATTTGTTGTTCATAGTTGTGTACGGATTGGTAGTTCATGAATTTTTACTACTACTCCATCAAACTCAATATCTTCAGCATCAAAATAATTTTTTGTTGTTACTGAGTCACAAATTGCAATCACTTCATCTATATCATCGGCATATTTTACCCATGGATGCATAAGAAATCACTGAGTTCATAACCATTGCAATGCTTGTGTATCTGTCTCAAATCCAATTCAACTCAAAAATATTTCACTTGTTGCTTGAATATCCAATATCTCATAGACATAGCATGTCAAACCTCTTTTTGCAGTGACTGTTGTATCAAGTTGTCTAAGACTTCCACTTGCTGCATTTCTTACATTAGCAAAAAGTGGTTCGTTGTTTGCAGTTCTCTCTGTATTGAGTCTTTCAAGAGACTTTTTACTCATAATAATTTCACCTCTTACACGCAAGACACTAATACTTTCTCATGCTTTCAGAATTGTTGGTATTGAAAAAATTGTACGTGCATTTGCCGTAATATCTTCTCATACATAACCATCGCCACGAGTAATAGCCTTTGTTAATACACCATGTTCATAGACTAATTCAACACTAATTCCATCATATTTTGGTTGACAGATGAAACTATATGATGGTGTGCTTTCTGTCTCTTGCTCTATTCATATTAATTCTTCAGAGTGCTTTTGAGTAGCGGTGTCATTCTCACTTGCTGGTTGGAGTTTCCCTATCATTTTTTGGAGACTTTCGTTCCAGTCACCAAGATCTTGTGCGTTATAACTATTTTCCAAAGATAAGAGTGGCACGACATGTTGTGCTTGAGAAAATGAATCTTGTAGTTGATTTGTGAGTCTTTGCGTAGGGCTATCTGTACGAATTATTTTTGGATGTGCTTTTTCTAATTCGACAATATATTTATAAAGCATATCATATTGTCCATCAGCGATAATCGGTTGTGAACTAATATAATATAACCAATTATGGTATCCAATTAGTTCAATCAGTGTCATATAACATTGCTCAATTTCTTTTTCAGTAAGCGAAGAAACAGGTTTGTTTTGAACCCATTCCAAATACTTATCTGTAAAATCTTGCATTTTTTTATGATCAAACATGGTTGGAGAGTATTTGTAATTATAATAGACGAATAATGATATGATATTATCTTACGGAAGTCGCTGCTATGCAGCGTGCCTGCGTAGCAGGCAACATACTACATATTGTATGTATAATGTGGATTAGTCGTCCCAAATAAGATCATCACTGTTGTCATCGATTTCTTCTTCTTGGAGTTTCAAAGATTTGAGATATGCATCTCTTTTCTTAGCTTTTCCTGTTTTTTCCATTAGTTCAAGTTTTTCGATATCATCTTCAATACCAAGAATTTTTTGGAGACCGATATGTTCTTTGAGTTTTTGTAGAACTTTTTGTTCAATTTGTCTTACACGTTCACGAGTTACTTGGAACTCTTCCCCTACTTGTTCAAGCGTATATTTTGGTCCATCAATACCATATCTCATCTTGATGATTTTTGCTTCTCTTTCATCCAACATATCAAGGATATATTCAAGGTTTTTCTTCACTGTTTCTCTTTCTACGAACTGATCAGGTCTCATAGTATTTTTGTCTTCAATAAGATCACCAAGACTATCTTTCCCATCATCCCCTACTTCTGCATCCAATGATACATTCCCGAAGATAACTTCTTCAAGTTTCTTGATTTTTTTGATATTGAAGTCCAATTTTAGACCAATTTCTTTTGATGTTGGTTCACGACCAAGTTTTTGGAAAAGTTCTTGATATGCTTTGTTGTAACTATTGATTTCATCAATTAGATGCACAGGAATTCTTACATGTTTTGTCATGTCTGCAATCGCATTTGTGATAGATTGTTTAATCCTTATCTGGATCAAATTTTTCAATTGCTTTGATAAGTCCAACATTCCCTTCTTGAATAAGATCTGAGAAACTCAATCTTGATCCAAAAAATCTTTTAGCAATAGAAATAACAAGTCTTAGATTTGATTCAATAAGCTTCTTTTTTGCATTTTCATCTCATCTTTTGATACGAATTGCAACAGCTTTTTCATCCTCTGCATTGAGTAATGGGATTTTTGAAATATCATTGAAGTAGAGTTTGATATGATCGTGATACTGCTTGTCATTGATTGAATGTTTCTTTTCATACAACTCAATTTTACCAAGCTTTGTTCCAGATTGGAGAAGTGCTTGATTTTCTTTTTCAAAGACTTCTTCAATTGTAACAACTTTGATACCAAGCTTTTCAGCAAGTTCATAGAACTTTTCAACGATCTTGAGTTTTGCATCCAAATCATCGACTTGTGTCAAAATTTCATCTTCTGTAATACTGCTTGATTGAAGCCCTTTTCTCAAGAGAGCTTGCAGTTCTGGTGTAAGATCAGCAATATCTTCATGTAGTTTTTCTCGCTATTTAAGTCTAGAACCAGCAAACTCATTTAATGCTTTTTTGTTTATCGCTTTTACTGGTTGTTCT
>CAXYYI010000112.1:0-3575 GCA_964293055.1 uncultured bacterium
ATACAAAAATATTATCCTCTACATAGGCAGCAGCGTGTTGTGGTCTTTGCCATGCAGCAATTTTTTGCGCTTGTATTATTTTTTTCTTCACATATGGACGAAGTTGTTTATCTAGTGTGCTCTTATATGCTTTGATATTCATATAATCTTGTGATAACTAAAAAACACTAAACCTCAGTCTAGTGTTTTGCTCGTAAAATGCAACCGCGTGCTAGTGTTGACATTTTTTACATGTTTGTTGGTGATTTTTGGCTCGCTGTATCAGTGTTGATGTAGAAATATGGTATTTTTGTGCAAGTGATCTCGCTGTTGTATCTTGATGACAATACTGTTCTGCAACTGCTTCTTTGAAATTCTCATCATATGTTCATCTTGCTCATCATACTGTAAAATGTTTGTGACAATCGACACAACGCCATCTTTGTCCTCATGTTGGAAGTTGCCCATTTTTTTGGATATGATCACTATGACAAAACAAGCAATCTAATACTTTTTTAGCATCCTGTTTCATGATGAAAAAAAGTCAATATAAAACACGCCCTTAGTATACAAAACTAGGGCGTAAAAATCAATATTTAGTGATGATGATGTCAGTGATGATGGTGGTGATTTTTTTGAACCCCACTCCCCAACATAAATGTATACTTATTTTTTAAGTGTAATTTATGCAGGATAGTATCTTGAAATCGGAATGCTAGTGTCACAAAAATAATAATAGCTCCCAATGTCAGATATTCTATCATTTCTGCTGATAACATACCATGCGTATGTTCTGATTCATCATGGTGATGTAATTCAAAACCAATCCAACGAGGTATCACGTGGAGCAATATAATATGCGCTATCAAAATAATTAGAGAAACTCCAAAAAATTTAGTGGTCGCTTGACCTGCACTATCAGTGTGACGTGATACACGGTGAATCCATCGATAATTCACAATAGCAAGAAAAATAATTCCCACTAGATGGATCAACTGTACTACTCCCTCATAACTCAGAAAGTCATGCAAATGCATATCTGTCACAAGCGACAAAATAATCAATTCTCCAATAAGCACAAGCGCTCCATAAAAAATAGTTGCTAGACAAATTGGATGTTCGCGAAGATGTTTTCGTGAAAATGTATGATTGTGAGAATGTTCCATACTATAGTATTTTAAAATTTGAATGATCAATTGTATTTTTTGATCCCCCACTTTCAACACATAAACATAGTGATGAGTGTTGTGAGAGAAGAAAAATGCCCCTTACGGGGCAAAAAAATGAAATAATAGAACAGTATTGTATACTGAATGCATTGTTTACACCTATGCAATATAGGCATGTAGCCTACCTTGTGCAGCTGCAACTTCTGGATGAAATAGTGGATCTTGCGATGGGAAAATCTTATTACCCACTTGCATTACCAGTTGCCCATCTAAAGTTTTTTTGACTGCAGCACCCATAGAACAACCGTAGGTTTCAGCAGCAATAATTGTCTCAAGTGATGCTGCACTCATAATTTCTGCAAGATTTGTGCGCGCAAATGCACACGTACTTTTGCAGGGATTTTTTCCTGGTGCATCACACGGATGCGCCAAGCATGGTGCAATATTGAAAGGATCACTTGTTGCGATAGCAGGTATGACTGCTGGTTTGTTTGTTGTACTCATAATAAATAAATTTTGTATTAGAGTTTGAGTATATCTTTATTATCCTCAAAATCAATACATTTTCCACAAAAGTGAAACAAAAATACACATTATAATCACAAATCTATCCTTGCTCAACCATATTGAGTGCAAGGACTTGCGCAAAAGGATCATGGAATGTTGCACCATTTTCTCGCGAAGCGAGTTCTTCATCGGTCAAAAGTGCTGCTTGGAAAAGTTTTTCTATCTCAGGTTTGTTTGGATGAATACCGATAATGACCAATTCTTGTCCGCGATCTCCATATGGTTTATGTTTATGGAGATTGTAGTATGTATGATATTCAGGTCACGCCGCATCTAACTCATCTTGCGAGTATGAAGCAATCCAGCGTCATCCGATATCAATTTTTGAACTTCATCATGCTTGTGACCATGAAAATCACCAGTCGTTTGATGTTGGCAATCGAATCATTCCTTTGGAACGAATAACGCCTGACGGTCGATTATCTTGAATAAGCGACCATAGACGATCTGGATGAAATGGTCTCTGTGCACGAAATACAAATGATGAGATACCATACTCTTCAGTTTCTGGTGTATGTGTATGATGTCCTCAATGTTGCAACTCTTGTATCCATCATGCAGATTGCGATGCTCTATCAAAATCAAACAATCCTGTTTTGATAATATCACTAGTAGCAACAACTCATTGATTTGTTTCAATATATTTAGCTATTGGTTGTAATCACTTCAGTACTTTACGAAGTGTCGTTTTTTGCGCATCATCAAGCATATCTATTTTATTGACAATCAACACATCACAAAACTCTACTTGATCAGTCAACAAATTGACAATTGTTCTTTCATCATCATCTCATAATCACATATCACGATCTTTGAGATCATCATCTCATCACCAATCTTTCATAAAATTATATGCATCAACAACTGTCACCATAGTATCAAGCTGGGCCCATTGCGATAGATCAATACCAGTTTCCTCATCTATGTAACTAAATGTCTGTGCCACAGGCACAGGTTCACCTATTCCTGTTGATTCAATAATCAACGCATCATACTGCCCATTTTGACAGATTTTTTTGACTTCATGCAGAAGATCTTCACGCAACGTACAACAAATACATCCATTAGACATCTCTACAAGCGTCTCATCCGTACGAGACAATGTGACTTCACGAGCGACATCTTTTGCATCAATATTTACTTCCGACATATCATTGACAATCACAGCCACTTTAAGCCCATCACGATTTTTGAGAATATTATTGAGAATTGTTGTCTTCCCTGCTCCCAAAAAACCAGAAAGCACTGTTACAGGAATCTTTTTCTTATGTTCCATCTATACAACATATACATATAAATATATGTAGTATATTTTTACAATCCTCAAAATCAACACGTTTCCTCAAAACTAGAACAAAAATAAGTATATATAAAAAATCACTCATCAATAGAGTGATTTACATAAAATTATAGTATTATTACCCCCAAATTTCTTTACTCACCTTTTCAAGAGGTTTGAGTGCTTTGAGTATTTCTTTACCAGATTTTGTGATGATATATCTGATCGCACGAGGTTTTTCTGAAATAATTTTTTTCTCAATTAATCATTCTGTCACAAGCTCATCCAAACGTTGTGTCAGGATACTACTGTTGAGTTCATGTAAGGTTGCTTTGAGTGCAGTAAACGTATCTACTCACTCACCAACGAGTTTGAGAATAAATATATTCCACTTTTTTGAGATAAGTGTAAATAACTTATACACTGAGCATGACTTTGACCACTCATGCACTTCACATCTATGTCACATTGTCTATGTATTACTGTAATAGTATTAAATAAGAGTATAGAGAAAAACTTATATCTATTTTTTTCTGCGTTTTATTTCTGCTGACACAGTAATCACAACAAAAACTATGAAA
>CAXYYI010000113.1:0-3561 GCA_964293055.1 uncultured bacterium
GCATCAACTAGATATTGATTGAAAACCACTGCACCAACCTCATTCCAGTCATAATGCTTAGATAAATTTGGATAAAGTCTTGCTCGTTGTGCAAACATCCGTTGTTGTCCAAGTTTTTTGATAATAGATGCTTGTTCTTTTGCTGTACGAGATACCTTTATGGGTTCAGGTTTTTTATGAAATCTTGATGGCATTTTTTGTGAGTAGTTTTTTTTCACAGCTGGCGTTTTTGTATTTTGTACTGGTTGTACTACTTTTGCAGGTGTTGCTTTTTTAGCGACTGATTTTACAGGAGCTTTTGCAACTACTTTTTTAGCAGGAGTTATGTTTTTAGTAGGTTTAACAACTGCTTTCGTTACTGATTTCTTGGTTGGAGTTGCCGCTTTTTTGGCTACTGATTTTACAGGAGCTTTTGCGATTACTTTTTTTACAGGTTTTGCAGCCGATTTTGCAGCTGGTTTTTTTACAACTACTTTCTTAATTGCCATGAAGAGAGAATAGTAATATAATAAAATAGATTGTTATGTTTGTATGAGTGTTTTTTATCTGAGTGATGCTCATGTCGTTTCTACAGCTTGTATAACTTGTTGCATGATTGTATTGATTGCATCGCTTGTCATATTTCCATCTCCTAGTATTTTACAGGAGAATGCTATAGATTTTTTTCACTCTGGTAGTTTGTCTCAGGCATATAGATCAAAAACGCGTATTTCATGAATTGTTTCGATAGGTGCAATTGCATCACTTATAGTTTGTCGATTTTGATCTTTATCCATAACGAAACTAAAGTCTCTCCATAGAATTTGATCTTGTTGTGTTTCGTACTTCCCTGTGTATGTATGTGATTGTAATCATGCGAGTATATCCATATGCAACGCTCCAAATGTGACACTACTGTTTTCTGGTAGTTTGAGCGCATCCGCAATACGTGGATGTAATGATCATATAGTTCATACCAATGTATCACCAACATATATCGCACACTGTTTTTTTGTATGATAGTATGGAAGCGTTGTGCTTGTATATGTGATTTTTTGTTGGATATTAAGATTATCTAAGATTTGTTTGATAGCTTGTTTTACACGAAATCGAGTATCTTCTTGCCAGTTATCTGACGTGGTTGTATATGATAATACACCAAGATGACGTTGCTCTATAAGTTTTTCACTAACTGGTATCCATACTTTTCCAGTATCAAAAAGATTCATAGTATCAATTGTCTTGTAGTTTTTTGTCAGAACATCAAGCAGTCCATAGATCATACTATCTTTGAGATGTTGGATTTCTGGTGCTGCAGGGTTTTGAAGTTGGTAGAGTGCTTTTGTATCAACACCAAAGAGTTCTGCATATCTTTCATGAAGCCATGGATATGTTTCACATTGATCCATATGAAATTGTTTGCTCAATGTATCTTCTATAACGTGTTGTATATGTACAGTATCTTCATGCTTTGGAATACGAATTTCTCCAAATAATGGTTTTTCACTAACGCTTTCATACCCATATATTCTAACTACTTCTTCAATAATATCATGTGTTCCATTTATATCATCTGGACTTCTTCGTCGAGGGACAGTCAGTGTGTTTTCATTGATTGTGAATCCAAGATTTATCAGTACTTTTTGGCTTTCCTCCAGAGAGAAAGAGTTATCACCATAGATTTGTTGTGATATACTATCCCAAGCGATTATCAGGTTTTTTGGTTGATCGCTGTATGTTGGTTTTGTATAGTATGATAATCATTCGATAGTATGTTCACCAATATCTTTTTTCATATATTGCAGGACATCTAGAAACATATGAATAGCGTGAGAAGAAAATTGTGGATTGATATGTTTTTCAAATCTTAATTCAGCATCTGTTCTCAACGCAAGTCTTGTCCCAGTTTTTCTCACGATTACTGGATCGAAGTGAGCTACTTCTACAAGAACATTTTTTGTTTTCTCAGATACTGCACTGTCTTTTCCACCAATAATTCCTCCCAATGCAAGAATTTTTTTGTCATCGCAGATGACAATATCATTGGTAGTGAGCGTATGTGTTGTATCTTTGAGATCGACAAATGTTTCATCATTTTTTGCATATCTAACACTGATTCATCATTCAATTGTATCAGCATCAAAACAGTGAACAGGTTGTCCAGTAAGTAACATAAAGTAATTTGATAGATCTACCCAATTATTTTTTGGCGTACTGTCACAGTCAATCAAAATCATTCTTGTCAGAAAATTTGATGGTTTGATTGTACATCAAGAAATAAGCAGTGTACTGTAGACACTAACAGCATCACAGTCGACATGAACAGGCAGAGTGTGATGTTTCCCATGTGCAACCATCTCGTTGATACTTGTATATGTATGGTTTTGCATAAGAGATGGAAGTTTATTCCAGGTAATAGACTCTTTTGCAGTTGGTGCATACATAGCATGAAGTTCCCAAGCAAGACCAAAATGACCTGTCATATCAGGTCTATGTGTTACAGTTTTATTATCAACATCATAGATATATACTTCTAATCGTGGATATTTCTGTTTGAGAGCGATACCACAATCTGCATCTGTAATATCATCAAAATCTGGTTGTTGCGGTACTGTTGTAAGATCAGTTCCAGCTGCATATTGGAGTGTCCAGATCCAGTGATGTTCTTCATCTTCGTTGATTCCAAGTTCACCTTTTGAACAGATCATCCCGTTTGTGTCTTCTCCTCTTAGTTTTCTTGGTTCAATTGTAAGATTGATAACAGGTAGATGACATCCTGGTAGGGCAACTGCCACATATGATCCTTCTACAACATTTTCTCCACCTGTACAGATTGTGAAATTTCCTTTTTCACCACAAAATAGTTCACAGACAACAAGCTTATCTGCTTGTGGATGTTTGCGTACAGAAAGTACCTTTCCTATAACAACAAGATCTGGTAGTTTTCTTTCTATTGTTTCTTCTACTTCACATGTTTTGAGAATAAGTTTTTGAGCAATATTTTCGACACTATCATTGATACTAATGTAATGTTTGATCAGACTACTGTGATAACGCATGAAATCCGTATAAACAAAGGACTAAAACGAGCCTATCCATAAGGCTAAATATATTTTTTTCAGCAAAAAAACACTGCGGAATGTCAATGTAATACCCAAAATAAATGAAAATACAAGAGAAAATAGCTATTCTATACTATAAACTGACTCTTTTAGTGTGAAATTTTTACTGTCTGTTCCAAGATACTTACTTCATGTCATAATTTGATCCCATAGAGTCTCGTAGACCTTTGTTGTTTCAAATGCTTGAATATTGAATTCAAACTCAGCTTGATCACGTTTTTTTTGCTCATTTCTATAAAAATATCAAAGTGTTGAAGCTTTATTAATATAATAAATATAGACACCAAGAAAAAATAAGAACACTAAAATTACTCCTCCAGCTTTCGCATATTCGATGAGTTGTTTATTGTAACGGATCTTATTTTGCAAAGCAGTATACTGTCTTGCAATACTTCTGTGGATAATAAAGATGTTCATAATATCCTTGGCTTGTTCACTAGCATAAAAAATGACTTGTCTA
>CAXYYI010000114.1:0-3542 GCA_964293055.1 uncultured bacterium
AAACGATTTTCAATTTATAACATTTGATAAATAGTATGCTTCTGAATAGAGTATTCTATTCCTAATATCCAAATCATCAGGATATAATTTACTTAATCTTAATTGTTCTTCATACCATTTTAAATAATTATTTTGCCATGTAGCTCCACATAACATTCTAATCCAAAGTCATTTATCTGCATATTTTGCAAGTGATCTTGGATACAGTCATTCTCACTTAGAACATATATATTGGAAGTATCAGGCCACTCTCAACAAGTTATTTCTTGCTTTATCTGGATTTCTAAATAATACATTTTCAATAAAATCAAATGCTCATCCAGGTGTTGTATCTTTATAGTCTTCTGGTTCTTTTGCATATTTATCTATTTTTTCTTTTTTCTTTTTATCTCATTCAGATGCAGCTGGACCAACAAAATTATCCATCATCACTTCAGACAACAATGGAATTCAAGCTCCCGCGATTTTATTTGCAAACCATGAGTTCGCAAAAAGTGATGCTGCTTTTTCTTCATCATCTTTTGTCCAAGATTCAATTTTCTTTTTATATGCACCCATAATATTTTTCCACTGAGTCTTCGCTGCATTAATTGTAATCCAATTCCAACCGAATAATCATCTTTTTTGATTCTTACGAAGCACCGCTTCATCTTGTGTTCATGGAGACACTCATTCATCTACATAGTTCTTTCATTTTTCTACGCCAATTTTTTCATTCACTCTATCAACATCCTCTTGAGACAAAGCATTCAACTCTTTGTCAGCTGAGAACAAAAGAAATGTATCATAACTCATTTCAATTGGATGTGTTCCTGGATTGAATGGTTGCGTTAATCTAATAATTGGTTCTCTTGAAAAATCAACTTTATACCAGTCTCATTGATGCCATTTTGATGGTCATGCATCTGTCGTTTGTGCACGTCACATATAGACAATTTTCTCAGGTTTATTTTCACCACTTGGATCTTGTTTTTGAATACTTGAAAAATCAACTTGTGCAACAAATTTATTTATCCATTTCTCTGTCGATCATTCAAAAGAATACTGTCAGTTCAAAAGATCTTGTTTTAATTTCTCTCACCATGCTTTCATAGAGCCATGTCAACCTACAGGTTTTGGTGGCATTCTTAATTTACCCGTCCATTGTGGTTGTGACAAAAATTTCTTGAATGACTCAACATCAAATGTTTGTGTCATTCATTCTATTTTAGTTTCTTGTCAATTTATAGTTTGTACCAATGGTCATGATACTCCATAAAATGCAATTTCCATCTGTCATGTTTTTTCATCAACACCAACAATTTCACATCTAATTAATGATCCTCCAAAAGTCCCAACATTTTCTTGTTTTTCTCAATACATCAAAAACAATTGAGGACGTTCTCAATTTTTCACTTTTTTCCAATCAAGTGTCTCTCATCTATACCCTTGTATATTATTCCAAGTTTCTTGTAGTTTTCGTAATCACTCAGTTTCTCCGTTCTCTTGTTTTTTATCTTTCTCATCTTTCTCTTTTTTCTTAAATTCTTCTTTTTTTTCATTTTTATTAGCATTTTTATATGCTACTTCTAAGTGATCTAGTTTTCTTTGAGTTGCTTTTATTTCGCCATCAATCCAATTAATTTCATTTATAATTTGTTTATATTGTTCTGATTCACTATCAGTGATAGTCATTTTAATTTTTTCCAGTTCTTCTTTTTGATCTTGGAGAGATTTTTTTCTTTCACCCAACTCTATTTTTTTTCTATCATAATATTCTTTTCTTTCTGCTTCAGTTTTATTAGACCAGTCAAAAAATCATTCATCACCGGTTAAGGATTCTGTACTTTTAATTCTACTATCCAATTTTCTAATTTCTTTTTTAATCTCATCAAATTCATGTGATGTTTGTTGTTCAGTATACAATAATCATTGATACTCATCATCAGATTGCAACTCTACAAGTTTTTCTTTTTCAGCTTGAAAAGATTCTAAAAGATCTTGAATATTTTCAGCAAGATCCGATGTTTGCTGTTCATACAAAGCTTTTTCTGCATCAGATGCACTCAACCACCACGGCTCATTTTTTTTCTTTTCACGATCTTTCAAAGCTTCTTTTTTTCTTTCAATTTCTTCACCTTTAAGTGCAACTTGTTTAGATAATTGTTTTATTGTTATCCCTCATATAATTTTATTTTTTTCAAAATCTAATCTATCTTTTAAAGCCTTATCATATAAGTCTTTTACTACACCTTTTTTCTGCAACAATTCATGTCTTTGTCTTCCTAATTCTTCTAGAAGTTTTTCAGGTGGTGTTCCACTGATTCACGATCTAAACAGAACTGAAATTTGATCACGATTCAATCACGCGCTCATCAATATATTAGCTTTTTCACGAAGTTGTGCTTTTGTATAGAAAAATACACTAGCAGCATGTCCTGGTATAGTTCAAACTTCTCATACACATGAGTAATGAGCTTCTAGTATTGCTTTTTTAATAGTTTCTTGTTCTTTCTTTGTTCTACTTAAGAACCATTCATTTCACATATATTCATTCAATAACTGTATTGCTTTTATAACTCTCTGTGTATCATCTAGTTCACTATTTTCTACTACTTGTTCATAACTGAAAATTGGTAATGGTTTTTCTGGAATATGAATATCTTCACCATCTTCATCTAATACTATATTTTGTGGTTGCATATCTTTTATCGCATCAAATGCTCTTGTCAGTGCTGATGCTGTTTGCTCTTGTTCAAATGTTTTAGTATTATCTATCATATCAGAGATAGAATCTTGTCTCTTTTGTTTCTCATATCCAACATGAAGAGCAACATGATGAAGTAGTTCAGATAGTCATCTTGGATTTGATAAATTATATGTTCTAAAATTTTGATTACCATTTTTTGCACGACGAGTTATTTGTTTTTTCGTTAGATCAGTTTCTCAATCAGCCATAATAATTCTCATCGGTATTCCACTTCCCAAAGCATCTAGAGAGTCTTGCATACTACCTTGTAAGTATTTTTTATTAGTTCATATAATTTCTTTTTGTGACACAAACGATATACGTTCACCGTTTGGCAAAGTAATAAAAACCGTATCGCTTTGTGGATCAAATAAACTATCAATCAAGTGATGAAATTCTTCACTGGTCACAAAATTCATCTGTAATACTAAATTTTCATAGGTTTGTTTGTATGCAGTAGTCTGCATCCACATTGTTTTCATAAAACTGAAATATTTTTTTTGAAACTCATTACTACATTTGTTCAATTGCCATCCATTATTTTGTAGCTCTTTTGCTAATTGTATTGCTTCTGGACGTCATTGTGCAACATACTCTCCAAAACCTTCACTATCATACTGTTTGGCTTCTTGTTCTATACGACTTCACACTCTCTCTTGCAAAGTTCTTTGTTCATCAAAATATGATAATCAGATTTGATTAATAATTGAAGTGATGATTGTGTTTTCTGGAACTAATCATGTTGTACTCAATGTATGAAGTTCTTTTTTTCCCAAAAGACTATGCTTCTTGATCGTATGCATAACTTGTTCAA
>CAXYYI010000115.1:0-3536 GCA_964293055.1 uncultured bacterium
GTGCGTAAAAATACTCTTATTTTCACCCTCTTTCTAGCAAATTTCTCCTATTTCTCTATACTAGAAGTATGCAATTAGACCAATGTAAACAAAAACTTAATCAATCGCTTAGTGAAAACCCTCGTCTCAACGAGTCAATTTCTCAGTTAACAACACAAGCATGGGGTAGTGATAAAGCTTCGTGTTATAAAGAATTTGGTTCACTGACTGCGATTCAACAATATCTCAAAAATCCAGAGATTGTTTCTGGACAATCAAATACAACGCAATGACAAACAACAAGTTCATGAACAACTCGTCCACAAGTTACGACAACACAAACGCAAAGTAGCAACTCATTTTCATCTATTCTGCAACAAGCACCACAAACTTTTCAAGACGTACTTTTGTGGGGTGCTTGGGTTGTGTGAGGTGTGATTTTGAGTATCATTCTTGTTAAAATTATTCGCTATCTTTTTGAGTTCTTTTACGATGTGCTCAATGCTCATAGAACAGTTTTCCTTCGTGTAACACTACCTCGTGGAGATGATAAAATCTCTCGTGAACAAGCGAAAGATGTTGCCAAAGATATGAAAGAGAAACTTTCTCGTATGGGACAAGTGTATGATGCATTGCATAAATTGGGGCAGTCATCATTTATTGAAACAACAATGAGACAGTTGTTTCGTAAACCAAAAGTGACATTTGTTTTGCATTATGAAAATGGACTATTGAATTTTTTGGTTTCTGTTTATCCAGAGTATAGAAAGATTGTAGAGTCAGGTATTGCTGCGCAATTCCCAGATGCATCTATAGAAATGTTATCAAAAAATCCTAATTATTTTGGGAAAAAATATTCGAGTATTACTGTGATGGAGACGAAAAAAAATCCAGTGTTTCCTATCAAAACTTACAAACAGATGCCAGATGATCCATTGAATAATATTATTGATACAATGGGTAAGATGAGTAATGAAGATACATTCTCAATTGTTGTGCCTATCAAACCTATTGGAGAAAAATTTAATGGGAAAGCAAAAAAATGGGCAAGTGGCTTGTATAGAAGAGAAAAATTTTATGTACAAGGTGGGACAAACTGGATCAAAAGTATTCTCTTGTTTCCATGGACGATCATTAGTTTTTTGGTAAATTGAGGTAAGAAGAGAAAATGACCAGATGGACAAGTCTTGGAAGAGTGAGGGAAAGATATGGTGCGTATGACAAAAGCAGAAGAAGAAGCATTGAATATTATGGGGGAAGAAGCTGGGAAACATGCTTTTACCACAGGTATTATGCTTATTTCATCGTCAGATGAACCTGATCGTCCAGAGTCGAATCTTGATAATATGATTAGTGTGTATACAATTTACCGTGATGAGTTTAATAACGAACTTGATAATAATGAGTTCTTAACTGATGCATTAGGGCGACTTTGTAAACCTCTTTGGAAATTTGCCGCAAAATTTCAACTCCCGCATTTCTTCTATAGAGAAAATATTATGACGCCAAATGCACTAACATCACTTTTCCATTATCCTGATGGATTGTATAATCGTGCACCAGTGATTAAATGGTTAGAGTATAAGATGATTGCTGCACCAGATAATGTGCCAGTTATGAAACAACCAGCTATATCACAAGATGGAAACGAATATATTATTACAGGGAAACTAGCAGAAGAGTATGTGTGATGAGATGTATCAAAAATTTTTGAAAACACAAAACACTGGGCAGTTGGACAAAAAACTGAAGAGAAAGAAGTGTTCTCAGACTACAAAGAATGAGATCCAATCCCTGAATGAGCAGATGTAATTGAAAAAGATGGAAAGAAACAACTGAAAACTATCAACAAAGAAATTAAACATGGACTGCGTGTCTTTAAGGATGGTGTATTATTGTGAATTAATGTGTATAGAAATACATATACACCAGTATATATAACAAGAAAAGATAGAACAAGACATCATTATGTAATCTGAAAATCTGGTTGAGGGAAATCGGTATTTATTGGTTCTCTTGCAAGACAAGATGTATGGAATGGTGATGGTTTGTGTGTTATCGATCCCCATGGAGATCTTGTGGAAGATATTTTGCAATATATACCAAAAGAAAGAGCGCGTGATGTTATCTATTTTGATGCAGGGAATGAAGAACGTCCTATGTGATTGAACTTGTATGATATTGCATCAGTAGATCAAGCTGACCGTGTGGTAAATGATGCGACAGAAATGTTCTTGAAGATGTTTGGACCAGAAATTTTTGGACCTCGTATTCAAGAGTACTTCAAATTTGGTAGTTTGACACTGCTAGAAGACTTAGAAGATCCAGCTACATTGCTTGATGTGCCAAGACTCTTTACAGATGATGTCTATAGAGAGATGAAAGTGCAGAAGGTAAAAAATCCTGTTGTGAAAAACTTCTGGGATAAAACATATGCATCTATGTGAGATAGAGAAAAACAAGAAATTATTCCATATTTTACATCAAAATTTGTATCATTTAATACAAATAGTTTGATTAGAAATATTATTGGACAAACAAAATCAGCATTCAATTTTAGAGAAATTATGGACAGTGGAAAAATTCTTCTGATCAATCTTTCAAAAGGGAAAATTGGTGAACTTAATGCTCAATTGCTTGGTATGATTATCGTATCAAATATTTATAATGCAGCTATGTCTCGTGCTGATCAAGAGGAGTCAAAACGTAGAGATTTCTACTTGTATGTGGATGAGTTCCAAAACTTTGTGACAAATACTTTTGCAGATATTCTCTCAGAAGCTCGTAAGTACCGTCTTGCACTTGTGATGGCACACCAATATATTGCACAACTAGATGGATGAGGAGGAAATAATGTAGGAGAGTCATGATGATGAAAAAAATCAGTAAAAGATGCAGTTTTCGGGAATGTGGGAACAATGCAATCATTCAAAGTTGGTGCTCCAGATGCTGAATTTATTGAAAAAGAATATGCTCCAGTCCTCAGTGCTCAAGATATTGTTGGTATCGCAAACTATAAAGTATACTGTAAACTAAATATTAACAACTCAACTTCTCGTGTCTTCAGTATGAATACTATTTGGACACAAGACTATCAAAATAAAAAAGCCGCTGAAATTCTCAGAGAGTATAGTGCTAAAAAATATGGTCGTAAAAAAGAGTTTGTGGAAGCAGAAACAAAGGCAAGACTTGGTATCTTGGATGAACTACCACCAGAAACACCAGTACCTGCAGAGACTCCATCTACTGAAGTATCACCAGATACAACACAATCAGTTGAACCTGTAATGTGAGAAGCAACAACATCAAATGTAACTGACACACCTGCTACTCCTGATACTCAAAAAACTTCATAATTTGTATAGTATTATATACTAAAGCGCACCATCTAGGTGCGTTTTTCTGTGTTGATTTTTGTTGTTATTTTGCCATAGTATAAGTATGGATTTTTCAGTTGTGATACCAAGTTTGTGAAATAAAGACAATGCGCGCCGTATCTTGCGTGCGATTGCAGAACAGACTTTGCAACCTGCAAAGATAATTTTTGTATTGCGTAT
>CAXYYI010000116.1:0-3484 GCA_964293055.1 uncultured bacterium
AATGAAGATGTTTTGACATATCTAGGATTTGATAAAAGAAGACAAAGATTGGATATTGCAGCTCATCCATTTTCTTCATGATTTACAAATCAGGATTTGAGAATTACAACAAGATATGAGGCGCAATTTCAAAATACACTTTTTGGAACTATTCATGAATTTGGTCATAGCTTGTATGATATGCAATGTAGTGATGAACTTCAAATGACACCAATTGCATGATGACAAAGTCTGGTCATTCATGAGTCACAATCTAGGTTTTGGGAGAACTGTATCGGAAGATCAACATCATTTCTCAATCTTTTCTATGAAAAATTTGTGTGACTCCATGATGATTTTGCATGATTTACACAAGATGATTTTTATCAACATATCAACCACATAGAACCAAATTTAATCAGAGTAGATGCTGATGAAATTCACTATCATTTACATGTGCTCATCAGATATGAAATAGAAAAGTGACTAATAGAATGATCAATACAAGTAGCAGATTTACCGACTGTATGGAATCAAAAATATAAAGAGTGTCTTGGTGTTGATGTACCTACAGATGCACTGTGAGTACTACAAGATGTGCATCGAAGTTTTGGACTATTTGGATATTTTCCTACATATTCTATGGGGACAGCATTGAGTGCAATCTGGAAAGATGCTCTAGAAAAAGATCTTGGCTCAATTGAAACATTGGTCACTACAACAGATGGAATTTCGCAGATTCGTACTTGGCTCAAAGACCATATACACCAATATGGTACGACATATACACTCAAACAACTTCTTGAAAAAAATTGACTCACGTTTTCATATGAACCATTGATTAAATATTTGGAAAAGAAGTATTGTGAGTAGAGGATATAAAATTAATCCTAACAACCTTTATGTGACGTTCTTTTGAAAATTTCCTCACAACTTGTTGAAAACTTGTTACATACTGGCATTGCACCAAAAAAACGAATCAGTATAGTGCAAAAGATGGAAGAAAATGTTAAGTTAACACCAGCACAAAAACAGTATATGGACCTAAGGAATCAGTATAGTGACTGTATTTTGTTTTTTCGTATGTGAGATTTTTATGAAACATTTTATGAAGACGCGAAAACTTGTGCAAAACTTTTGGATTTGACGCTAACAGCAAGAGATAAGCATGGTGCAAATCCTGTACCAATGGCATGAGTGCCATATCATGCAGCGGATAAATATATTGCAAAACTTGTTGCATTCGGTCACAAAGTAGCGATTGCAGAACAGATGAGTGAACCGAAAGCTGGGCAGATTGTTGAGCGTCAAGTAACACAAGTTGTGACACCAGCTACATTTATTCAAGAAAGTGAAAAAGAGTACACATATATGACTGCTATCACATATACATGATGAGATAGCGCAAATTATCAATGCGCATGGTGAGATGTTACTGTGGGTATGTATATGACACATAGTTTTGCAACACTCGATGATTTACTCCACCACATCAAACGCCTTCAACCTCGTGAAGTAGTGGTAGATATAGACTTCCCAGAACGTACAACTATACGTGAACAGATAACACAAACATTACCATCGTGTCTAGTAAGCACATACGACAAACCTGCTGATTCACAGGCATTGTTGCGTGCTGTATTGTGAGTGCAAACATTGACGAGTTTTGGAAAAGCACTAGAACAATGAAGAGAGCATGCAATGTGACTTTTGTGTAACTATGTCCAACATGTGCAACCACATGCTTTGCAGACAATCGTGCGTGTGCAGTATGATGCACAACAACACGCTGTTATGATGGATATGGTGACAATAAAAAACTTAGAACTTGTTGTGTCACAGTATGATACTAATAAAAAATATAGTCTTCTATGAGTACTTGATACAACGGTTACCGCACTTGGTGCAAGATTGTTCAAAGAAATATTACTGCATCCAACACAAGATGCACAAGTGTTGCAGCATCGTCATTCGACAATCGCAGACTATACTCAGCGTAGCTGAGATGCGAAGCATATTCAAGAAACATTACGCACAATGTTGGATATGCCAAAAATTATTGCAACATTGTTGTATAAAAAAACGACACCAACTATTTTTGGGAAACTACGTTATGCGCTTAGTTTGATCTATACAAACGACGTGATTTTGCATGAAGTATCGCATATTGGTCGTATATTATGATTACATGATGATCATATAGCTGCAGGGAAAAAGCTCTACGAGACGCTTCATACCATGCTTAAGTATGAGTGACTGAATGATGATATTGATTATATCACGGATGGATATGACTCGCAGATTGATGAGCTCAGACAGATTGCGTATCATAGTGATGGTATGTTGCTTGCCTATCAGCAAGAGCTTGCCCAAGCAACAGGAGTGACGAATATAAAAGTGAAATATATTACGAATCAATGATATGTGCTCGAAGTGACACCAAAAGATGAGTCTGCTTTTGAGACTGCAAGTCGTAAATGAGATGAGAAATTTGAGTTTATTCGTCGTCAAACTCTCAAAACAGGGCAAAGATATACAACAATATATTTAGATGAACTACAACGCAAAGTGTTGTCTGCTCAATTTCAGCTTCGTAGTCGTGAACAATTGTTAATTGATGAGGCAAAAGCGTTGCTTTTGTCTGTTGTCGCTGCGCTCCAACAGATTGCTGATGCGGTGGCGTGGCTTGATGTCTACACATCGCACGCATTGTTTGCATTGCATCACAAATATACACAACCACATATGTGATGAAATCTCCTTGCGATAGTTGATGGTCGTCATCCAGTGATAGAGGAGTTTTTACCACATGATCAAGATTTTATTCCAAATAATCTTGTAATGGGTAGTGGTGACAGGAGTAACGAGTTGGATGATCTTGATGCTGCAAGTATATCTAATTGAGAAACTCTTGAAACTAAAAAAGAATGAGATAAATCTGCATCAGATGAACGCCTGCATATTATCACATGACCGAATATGTGAGGGAAGTCGACTTTTTTGAGACAAAATGCGCTGATAGTTTTGATGGCGCATTGTGGATTGTTTGTGCCTGCAACCAAAGCTACTATTCCGTTTTTTGATGGACTGTTTGCGCGTGTTGGATCGTGAGATGTTATCGCAAAAAATCAATCAACGTTTATGACAGAGATGATTGAGATGGCAAATATTTTACACAATGCTACCAAAAATTCGTTTATTATTTTGGATGAGCTGGGACGCGGGACATCGACATATGATGGTATGGCACTTGCTCATGCAATCGTCCAATATATTGTCCAACATATAGGTGCAAAGACATTGTTCGCAACTCATTACCATGAACTAATAGCACTAGAAAGTACACTACCATGAACTGCTAATTATTCTGTATCTGTGTATGAAACTGAAAAAGATGTTGTCTTTATGAAAAAAATCGTGCGTGGGTGAGCAAATAAATCATACTGATTGGATGTTGCAAAAATCGCAGGTATACCACATGTGATAGTTGATACAGCAAAAAAAA
>CAXYYI010000117.1:0-3482 GCA_964293055.1 uncultured bacterium
AGCAAACAAAAACTTATCAATCCTTATTTAGTGCTGAATACTGAAACACGATCAAAGAAGAAATTGCAAAATGAGGAAGGTGGACAGACTTAGACATAGGTAGTCATATAACTAAAACAACACTATCAGATGCAATAGGATCTAAAATACTATTTGAAACAAATAGTGTTCTTGAAAAGGCTCTTGATAAGAGAATAGATGAGAAATGATATGCACTTAATATTCCTATTCCAGTAGTACGTGAAGAATATTGGTGTAACGGAAACAATCCAGTATCGCCTAGTGGAACAATTTTTGGTATTACCTCACCTCTGCCACCAACAACACCTTTTTTGAAAAATAAACAAGAAGTATTCTATTTTTGAAAGAATGCGTGGGATATAACAAAAGCTGATCAAACAACACGATATAGATGAACGTTTTGAAATAAAACTACTGCTGAAGAGATCAAAGCAAGTAGTATTCCTTATACTGGTAGTAGTGTATGAGTATCAATGTGATTTACTGCTCAACAAGTCATAGCATCAAAATGATACAATACTCTCAAAGCAAAAGATGATGCTAATAACTATCAACCAAATAGAGATAGTTGTGTATGAGATGTTTCATTTGAAAACTATGTAAAATCTTTTTGGTGATGACACACCCCTGTAAATATGGACTGATCAACATTAGGCCTTAAAACAAATGATCGACAATTTGCTTTCAATCCTACATACAATAGAAATATTGGTGGAAGTCTATTTGATATATGAGGTGCTGCGCTAGCAAGTGGAAATACTGCTTGAACTACAGTTCTTGCTGCACAAAGTTTTGGTATGTTTCTCCAAGTTGCATATACAAAACAAATAGGTTTTGCATTAACACCATCTTTTGTTAGAAGAAATTATGATTGGTGTATGCCAAAAAATCCTATACCTGTATGATGATATAATTTTTTCAATGTTATCCAAAATCCAACTGGAAGAGATATTCAAGTTGCATCACCGACAGCAAATGGTTGAGCATGATCATATAACAGCGATCCTGTCTGTAAAGAAAGACTTGTTTATAAAACAATTTCATCAATTATAAAACACACCTCACCAACAGCTGATGAACTATCAGGCATGAATATTACAACTCCATCAAGACCTATTGATCCAAAAAGATATGTATCATTCAAAGGTTTAGGTGGACAGACTATTAGTTTGGATTATCCAAATATCTACTGAGTAGAAGTATACAAAAACACCAACGGAATTTTGGAACTAAAAAGTCCTGAAGAAATCAAAAATACTATTGTAAGTTACCTAGAAAATATCATTGATAAATACAACTCTGTACTTACCAATGAAAACAATAATATCCAAAGTTATTTTAGTGGAAATGCAGTATGATTTGCTCTATTAGCAACCAAAGATACAAAAGCTTCTCCACAATGACGTCAATATGAGCAGCTTCCTCGTGATTTTTATACAAAACTCTTATGAGACAATATTCTCAATCAAGTGGCAGATATTTTGTATGTGAAAAATAGTGCGTGGCAAAAAATTGTTCCACAAAATAATGTATGATGATTATTTGATTACTTAGAGAACAATATAGATATACAGGATAAGATGAATGCTGTACTCGCCCGTCAAATCACCGTATGAAAAAAAACCATATGAACAAATACAACATGATATGAAGCCGCTTATATTCGTTCATTTGCAGTTGATAGCGTATGAGCAAAAATAGGAAAAAATAATATCCCAACAATTATACAACAAGCAGACACGAAACGTAATACTGCAAAACAAGCGCTAACAACAGCAACACAAAGCATTACTGATGCACAAGAACAAGTAAATGATGCAGCATGTGGTGTATGATGAGATGGGACAGTACCAATATTAAAATGGCCTTCTGCCCTATCATGTTGGTGGAAAAACTTAAGAAAAACAGCACTTACTGATGCTGTAAAAATATCATATAAAAATGCACAATGACCTGTATACCCACTAGGTCAGTTCAAAGATGTACTGCAAGAATCTTATGATGACTATGCAGCTTATGTAGAAAACACTCTCGGTATCGATAGTGTCACACAATCAGAAATTGCAAGCGTGCGCATAGATCTTCCTTCGCAAAAAATGATACGTGGTTCTCAATTACCACTTAGTATATCAGTAAAAAATAAGGACAATCAATATGTTGATAGTCTCCTTTTCCCAATTGAAATCACAACATCAACATGAGAATTTTTTACACCAGGACAAGCCATCCCGCGTATTGAAACAACTAATCCTCAAGAAGCATTTATACTAGATACAAGTAATGTATGACCTTCTGTTAATAAAATTACTATTACAGCAAGTGGCAGCAATCCATCATTTAGCGATGTAAAAGAAATTATACTTGTTGACTGAACATTACGTACATTAGTAAATAATCAACAAACAAATACACTTAATATTACCCTATCAAATTCTGGATATGTTAGTCGTACAGCTGGTATTCCAAGTATCCGTGAAGATCAACTACCAGTATTATGATTGCGTCTCAGTGATACAAGTGGCGGACCAATAAGTTCTGCAGCTACAATTGTCAGTGAAAATTGATTAATCCAACCATGTCTTCTAACAACAAAAAAAGAACTAACAGCAATATGACAAATCACAAGTAAACAATGTAAAACACAAGAACTCTGGACACTTACATGATGAACTGCTGATATCAAACTCCTTCCAAATATGAAAGCAGGAAAAGATATTATTCATATAAGCGTACCGTGACTTCCTGATCGTACAATTGAAGTAGTTATCAATCCAGCACCAGCATACAAAGTAGAAGTTAATCATGATCTTACTCAAACAATAGACAACAACAATATATATGCTCGTTTTGCTGCACAAGATATATGGGGAAATATTGTAACTACACCACAAAATATACAATACACACTGATAGGAAATATAACAAATACAAACAATCAGAAACAGTGAACACTAATAACAAATGGTACAGGGAATACACTACCAATTCGTTTTGGAGAACAATGAGGAGTTAGTTATATTTATGCGACACTTGCATGAGTAGCATCTGACGCACAACAGCCATGATATCTCCGTCATGAAATTCCAAATACTATTTTCCCACAATATGAACTCAATATTGTCTATCTTACGTTGGATGGAAAAGATTGGTGAAATCCACTAAAGAACAATCTTAGCGATATGATTAGTAGTTCACCAAAACTATTAAGCATCACAACAAATCTCTATAATCCTCAAGAACAGTATCCAATTTTATGACTGATAGATAATCAGTGAAATATTCTTACAGGTAGTGATACAACTCAAACAACCCTCACTATCCAAGATAAAAAGATTTTTGCTGGCAATATACAAATTGGATACCTAAATGGTGAAGCTCCTTACACAACAAAAAATATCATTATTGAGAATACTTCATATGATATCCAACATTCATGGGCATGAGGTTCAACATCCTCAGCA